>JAPSKJ010000125.1 GCA_031177735.1 Nocardioides sp. | reverse complement strand
TGGTCGACCACGGCGCGCTGCCGCAGCCACCCGGCGACGTACGCGATGTGGCGCGGGGTGACCTCGACGGTGACGGGCGCGCGGATCGCGCGTGGATCGTCGAGCCCGGCGAGCTGGTGGTGGGGCTCGCCGACGGCTCCCTGCTGCGGGCGGAGTTCCCGCGGCAGACCCGCGACGCCGCCGAGCTGCTCGGCCTCGCCGAGGTCGGCATCGACCGGCGGGTCGTGGTGGCCACCGACCACAACCCCTACATCGCCAACGTCTGGGTCTGGCAGGTCGATGGCGGCGCGCTCCGGGTGGTGCCGAAGGGCAACTTCTACCTCACGATCGACTCCCACCACGTCACCTGGGTCGACGCCGACGGGAGGCTGCTCACCGGGGTGTTCGATCCCGCCCAGGGGCCGCAGCGGCGGGTGTGGGCGCAGCAGGCATGGACCGAGAGCGGCGTGCTGACCAGCACGCCCTTCGACGTGCAGTGGTGCTGGGACGCGCCGGTGCAGCCACATCCGCGCGAGTGCCGCGAGGGTGAGTCCTTCGGCCCGCACGTGGGGGAGGTCGCCGACCTGCCGGCGCTCTACCCACCCGTGCACGACGAGGTCGGCCCGGACACCGTGCTGCTGCAGGGCTCCGGCGCCGACGCCGTCATGGTGCGGCTGCGCGGGCGTGAGTTCACCCTGGTGCGCCACGGGCGGGAGAGGAGCCTGCAGCTGCCGCCGGCGGAGTACTACTCGCTGGCCAACCAGGCCCTCGACCTCGGCGGCACCGACGGCTGGCTGCTACGACAGGGGCTGCGTGGCCGCACCCGGGTGTTGGTGGTCGTCGACCGCTCGTCGCGACCCGTCGTCCTGCCACCACCGGGCGGCGGCGCCGCCTGGCACCCGTCGGAGTCGGTCGACGTGTGGCCCACGGCCGCCGGTGGTCTCTACAGCCGGCGGCACCTCGCCGACAACCGCTACCAGGTCTGGCAGTGGCGGGTCGAGCAGGGCCGCCTGGTCCCGCGCGACCTCGGCGAGGTCTGCTTCGACGACTTCGCCTATCCCCAGCGCTACGGCCGCTGCTGACGCCGGGCGGAGGTCAGGGCACCCGGACGAGGAGGCGGCCGTGGAGGCAGCGCATCCGCAGCTCCTTGCCGGGCCCGACGGTGTCGCCGTCGAGCTGGCGGGGCGTCTCCCGGTCGGCGCGGATGACGACGGTGCGCCCGGTCATCCGGTTGACCAGCTCGTCGGTGCGCGGACGCTTGGTGAGCACCCGCCAGGCCAGTGGCAGCCAGGAGACGAAGCGCTGGGGGTGCAGCAGCACCACGTCGAGCTCGCCGTCGTCGATGGCGGCGTCGGGCAGGAGCGGCATGCCCGCCTGGAGGTAGCCGACGTTGCCGACCACGATCGTGCGCGCGCGGTGCCGGGTGAACGGTCCGTCGTCGACCGAGACCTCGACCTTCACGGCGGGGAACATCAGCGCCTTGAGGCCGGAGAGCACGTAGGCGAGCCAGCCGACCCTCTTCTTGATGTCCTCGTTGACGCCCTCCATGATCGCGGCGTCGAAGCCCATCCCGGCCATGACGAGGAAGTGCGAGTCCGCCATGTTGTCGCCCGAGACCTCGACCAGGTCGATGGCGCGGTCCTGACCGTTGAGCCCCACGTCGATGGCAGCGCGGATGTAGAGCGGGATCGAGAGGTTGCGGGCGAGCAGGTTGCCGGTGCCGGCCGGGATGATCCCGACCGGGATGCCGGTGCCGGCGAGCTCGGCGCACACCTCCCGGACGGTGCCGTCGCCGCCGCAGACCAGCACCAGGTCGGCGCCGTCCACCGAGGCCTGCTCGGCCTGGCCGGTGCCGGAGTCGTCGACGGTCGTGAAGTACCACGCCGGCTCCGACCACCCCGACTCCCGCGCCATCGCGGAGACGATCGAGCGGAACTGGCCGACGTCCTCGACCTTGATCGGGTTGAGCACGACGGCGAGGCGGCGCCCCTCGGGGAGCTCCTCGGTCGGTGTGTCGGGCGTGGGGCGCACGGTGTAGCGGGCGGGCTGGGGGCTGGCGACGACCAGCCCGAGGAGCACCACCCCGATGCCGAGCAGGTAGCCGCCGATGACGTCGGAGGTGTAGTGCCGGCCGAGCAGCACGCGGTCGGCTCCCACCGCGATGCCGGCGACCAGTGCGACGGCGTACCACAGGCGCCGCAGGTTGCCGCGGCGCACGAGCATCATCGCGAGCACGACGACGATCCCGCCCAACGAGGCGATCGCGGTCGCGTGGCCCGACGGGTAGGCCGGGGAGTGCAGCAGCCCGTCCGCGACCTGCCACTCCGGGCGGTCGCGGTCGGCGACCGCCTTGATCAGCCGGTTGACGACGGTGGAGGCCATCATGACCACGAGCGTGAAGAGGGCGGCCCGCCGGTGCCCGCGCCAGAGCATGACGCCGGCGATCACCAGCGTGATGATCGTGCTGCCGACGAAGTCGAAGGCGATCTCGATGCCGCGCAGCACCCGGTGGAACGTCTGGCCGTCGCCGACCCACTCGCGCAGGTCCTCGCCGTGCTCGTCGACCACGACCAGCGGCCCCCACGCCTGCGCCACCCCGACGCCGATGACGGCGACCAGCACGAAGCACGCCAGCGCCCACGCGATCAGGGTCCTGCGGGAGCGGTCGAGCACGGGCAGGATCCTCACGGGAGTCGGCGGGCGGGCAGGTCGGCGCCCAGTATGCCCGCGGGCGAGCGCACGGCAGACAATCCGGTCGCGGGGTCCCGCTAGCCTTACCTGCGTGATCGACCCCCGCATCCTCCGTGACGAGCCCGACCGCGTCCGCGCCTCCCAGGCCAAGCGAGGGCAGTCCGGTGAGGCCGTCGACCGGGCCCTGGCGGCCGACGCCGCGAGGCGGGCCGCGATCGCCGACTACGAGGCCAAGCGTGCCGAGCAGAAGCAGCTCGGCAAGCAGGTCGCCCAGGCGAAGGGCGAGGAGAAGGCCGCGCTGCTCGAGCGCACCCGGGCTCTCGCCGCCGCGGTGAAGGAGGCCGAGGCCGCCCAGACCGCGGCGGAGGCCGAGTGGGAGGCCAGCCTGAAGTCGATCCACAACATCACCGCGGAGGAGACCCCGCCCGGTGGTGAGGACGACTTCGTCGTGCTGGAGCACATCGGCACCCCCCGCGACTTCGCGGCCGAGGGGTTCGAGCCCAAGGACCACATCGAGCTCGGTCGGCTCCTGGGTGCCATCGACCTCGACCGCGGCGCCAAGGTCAGCGGCAGCCGGTTCTACTACCTCACCGGCATCGGCGCCGAGCTGGAGTTCGCGCTGATCAATCTGGCCATGGAGCAGGCCCGCGAGGTGGGGTTCACCCAGGTCATCCCGCCGAGCCTGGTGCGGCCCCGGGCGATGGACGGCACCGGCTTCCTCGAGCAGGCGGAGGAGAACGTCTACCGGATCGAGGGCGAGGAGCTCTACCTGGTCGGCACCAGTGAGGTGCCGATGGCGGCCTACCACTCCGACGAGATCCTCGACGGTGCGTCGCTGCCGCTGCGCTACGCCGCCTACAGCCCCTGCTTCCGCAAGGAGGCCGGCAGCCACGGCAAGGACACCAAGGGCATCATCCGGGTGCACTGGTTCGACAAGGTCGAGATGTTCGTCTACACCACCGTCGAGGAGTCCTACGCCGAGCACCAGCGGCTGCTGGCGTGGGAGAAGATGTTCCTCGACAAGCTCGAGCTGGCCTACCGCGTGATCGACGTGGCCGCCGGCGACCTGGGCAACTCGGCGATCCGCAAGTTCGACTGCGAGGCCTGGATCCCGACCCAGGGCAAGTACCGCGAGCTGACCTCGACCTCCAACTGCACCGACTTCCAGGCCCGGCGGCTCGACATCCGCGGCCGGTTCCCGACCGCCAGCGGAGGCACCGAGACCCGCGCCCTGGCCACGCTCAACGGCACGCTGTGCGCGATGACCCGCACCATCGTGGCGATCCTGGAGACCCACCAGCAGGCCGACGGGTCGGTGCGCGTGCCCAAGGCGCTGCAGAAGTGGCTCGGCCGCGAGGTGCTGGAGCCGGTCGCCCGATGACGGCCCCGGTGGCCGGTGGGGCGCAGCCGGCCGACTGGCGCCCCCGGATGATCGCCCTCGACATCGACGGCACCCTGCTGAGCTGGATCGACGGCAAGGGCGCGACCCACGAGGACATCAGTCCGGCGGTCCGCGACGCGGTGCAGCGGGCGCTCGACGGCGGTGCGCACGTGGTGCTCGCCTCCGGCCGCTCCGCGCACGGCATGACCAGCATCGCGGACCTGCTGGGGGTGCCGCGGGAGGGCATGGAGCGGGTCTGGATCGTCGCCTCCAACGGCGCGGTGATCCTGCGCTATCCACCGGCCGAGGTCGTCCACGAGGAGACCTTCGATGCCCGGGAGGCGGTGCGGGCGGTGCTCGAGCGGCACCCCGAGGCGCTCGTCGCCGTGGAGGACCGCGGCGTCGGCTACCGCCTCAACAAGCACTTCCCGGAGGGCGAGCTCAACGGCGAGATGACCATCACCCCGGTCGAGGAGCTGGTCGCCGAGCCGGTCAGCCGCGTGATCATCCGTGACCCGCAGTCCACCGCGGAGGACTTCGTGCGGCTGGCCGAGGAGCTCGGCCTGCACGGCACGTCGTACGTCGTCGGCTGGACCGCCTGGCTCGACCTGGCCCCCGTCGGGGTGGACAAGTCCTCGGGGCTGGCGTTCGTCGCCGAGCAGCTGGGAGTCGACCGCGACGACGTGCTGGCCATCGGCGACGGTCGCAACGACATCGAGATGCTGCAGTGGGCGGGGCGCGGCGTGGCGATGGGCCAGGCCGTCCAGGAGGTGATCGACGTGGCCGACGACGTCACCAGCACGGTGGGTGAGGACGGCGCCGCCGTCGAGATCTCCCGCTGGTTCCCCGCGTGATCCTGCCCGCGGAGATCACCAGCGCTCGGCTGCGTCTGCCGCTGTGGTCGGCCGACCTGGTGAGCGACCTGCGGGCCGGCCGGCGCCGCCCGGAGTGGCACGCCGAGTTCCCGCGTCGCGACGACCTCGACGCTGCCTCGCTGTGGACCGAGGGCGACCCGTGGGGTCCGCGGTCGATCGTGCGCGGACTCACCGTGCTGGGGTCGGTCGGGTTCTTCGGGCCACCGGCGCCGGCGGCCGACGGCGTCCTCGAGGCCGAGATCGGCTACGGGCTGGTGCGCGAGGCGTGGGGCTGGGGCTTCGCCACCGAGGCGCTGCGTGCCGTGCTCGCCGAGACCGACCGCGCGGGTGTGCGCGTGCGCGCCGCGGTGCGCCCGGAGAACGCCCGCTCCCTGCGCGTGCTCGCCAAGTCCGGGTTCACGCAGCTGCGCGGCTCCGACGAGGACGGCCAGCTGGTGATGGTGCGGCCACTTCCGTCCGCCTGATCGCCGATGGAGGATGATGGCCCGCAAGGCAGCGTCTCGAGGAGCCCGATGAACCCCCGTAGCACCGCCGACGGCGTCGACGAGCTCACCGCTGCCGATGCCGCGGTCGCCCGGCGCACCCGCTGGTTCACCCGCCCGGTGCGGCGGCTGGTCAACGCGCCGCACCTGCTGGTGCTCGCCATCGCGGCCGTCTGGGTGGCGTGCTCGATGCTCTACGCGGTGATCGAGCGCAAGGGTCCGGTCGAGTCGCTGTGGTGGGGCATCGTCACCGGATCGACGGTGGGTTACGGCGACTACTACCCCGCCTCGACGGCCGGTCGCGGCGTGGCCAGCATCCTCATCGTCTCGATGCTGGTGCTCGTGCCGATCGCGATCGGCCACGTCATCGCCAACCTCGTCCTCGACCGCAACCAGTTCACCCACGACGAGCAGCTGGCGCTGGCCGCCACGATCGAGGCGGTCCACGACCGGGTCGACCGGATGGAGCACCTCCTGGCCGCGAGCCTGGCTGAGCAGCACGGCAGCGACTGGGTGCGGGACCGGCTCGCCGAGTTCGATCAGCGCGAGGCCGACCACACCGACATCGACGACCACATGCTGCGACTGTTCCGCAGCACCGAGGACTGACGTGTCCGGCTTCCTCGACGCGCGCCCCGCGCAGGCGCCCCGCCTGGCCGCTCGCTCGGTCGGGACCTTCTCATCGACCGTCTTCTCGCTGGCCTCGACGGCGCCGGCGTACTCCCTGGCCGTCACGGTGGGCCTGCTCGCGTCCTACGTCGGCGGCTGGTCGCCGCTGCTGCTCGCGGCCGCCGCCGTGCCGGTCGCCGCGGTGGTGCTGTGCTTCGGCGAGCTCAACCGCGCCGAGCCCGACTGCGGCACCTGCTACGCCTGGACGGCGCGAGCGTTCGGCCCGCGGGCCGGCTGGCTCGCGGGCTGGGTCGCGATCGCTGCCTGCGCCCTGGTGATGACCAACCTCCTGCAGACCGCCGCGATCTACGGCTACACGGTCGTCGGGGCGGACGGTCTCGC
>JAPSKJ010000124.1 GCA_031177735.1 Nocardioides sp. | reverse complement strand
GCGCGCGGCCAGCGCCAGCGCGCGCAGCTCACGCCCGAGGAGATCCGCACGCGCCTGCACGCCCGCGCCGCGGAGGCCGACCTCCGGTGAGCCCCCTCGCCCGACGGATCGACCTGCCCTCCCTGGTTTAGGTGCGACCGGAGGTGGGCATGGTGCCAGTGTGCCGATCTGGCACGCGCCCAACGGAAGGAAACCCTGAATGCACAAGCTCACGCGTCTCGCGGCCACCGCAGTCGCAGCCGCCGCCCTGGTCGCTCCGGCCATGTCCTCGATGGCCACCGCCGCTCCGGTCGCCGCTGGACAGACCACCGCCACCAGCGAGCGCCAGCTCACCACCCTCGCCGCGCGCAAGGGCAAGAGCGGGATCAAGGTGAAGACCTCCAAGGACGGCTACCACGCGGGCGGCACGACCCCCTTCACCGCCACTGCGACCGTGAAGGGCGTGAAGAAGGGCAAGGTCTCCTTCAGCGTCGGCTCGGTCAAGGCCAAGGCGAAGATCAAGAAGGGCAAGGCGACCTGGAGCGTCCCGCTGACCCTGGCCCCGGGCGCCTACAAGGTCACCGCGAAGTTCGGCAAGCGCAAGGACAACGCCGCCTTCAGCGTGTGGAGCTCCAAGCTGATCATCACCCAGCCCTCGATCACCATCTCGAAGGCCGCCTGGGACCACCCTGACTTCACCGGCACCGTCGAGTGGAAGGGCGCTCCGGCGACCACCGGCTACGTCGACTTCTACCAGGACGGCAACGCCGCCGGCGGCAGCTCCTCGCCGTTCCTGGCCGGCTTCGGCTCCATCGCGGCGGGCGGCGCGTTCACGATGCGCGGCTCGAGCTTCGAGAGCTACTTCACCGAGAAGAACCTGCCGTTCGGCAGCTACACCTTCCAGGCCTACTACACCGCTGACGCCGGGTACGACGACTACATCTACTCCACCCCCGTCACCGTCGTCTGGGCCCCGTGACCGATCGGTCACCAGCCTGAGCGCACGCAGCACCGATCGGCCCGCCGGCAGCACGCCGGCGGGCCGACGCGCGTCCTGGGGGAAGGTGCCACCGGCCACGCTGATGTCCGGCCCGCGACCGCCGACTGAGAGGATGCCGGCGTGCGTGACGTCGTCATCCTCGGCTCCACCGGCTCCATCGGCACCCAGGCGCTCGACATCGTCCGGGCCAACCCCGACCGGTTCCGCGTCGTCGGGCTGACCGCCGGCGGCTCCAACCCCGACCTGTTCTCGGCGCAGGTGGCGGAGTTCGCGCCGGCGTACTCCGGCCTGGGCGAGGAGGCGAGCATCGAGGCCGCCTCCCGGCCCGCCGACGTGGTGCTCAACGGCATCACCGGTGCCGTCGGGCTGCGGCCGACGGTGGCCGCGCTCGAGGCCGGCACCACGCTCGCGCTAGCCAACAAGGAGTCCCTGGTGATGGCCGGGCCGGTCGTGCTCGAGCGGGCCGAGCCCGGCCAGATCGTGCCGGTCGACAGCGAGCACAGCGCCCTTGCGCAGTGCCTGCGCGGCGGGTCCGCCACGGAGGTACGCCGGCTCGTCCTGACCGCCTCCGGCGGGCCGTTCCGCGGCCGCTCGCGGGCGGAGCTGGCGCAGGTCACGCCCGAGCAGGCGCTCGACCACCCCACCTGGGACATGGGCCCGGTGATCACGATCAACTCCGCGACCCTGGTCAACAAGGGCCTGGAGGTGATCGAGGCGCACCTGCTCTTCGGCATCCCCTACGACCGGATCAGCGTGGTGGTGCACCCGACCAGCGTCGTGCACTCGATGGTCGAGTTCGTCGACGGCTCCACCCTGGCCCAGGCGAGCCCCCCGACGATGCACATCCCCATCGCGTTGGGCCTGGGCTGGCCTGACCGGGTGCCCGACGCCGCCCCTGCGGTCGACTGGACGACGGCGCAGACCTGGGAGTTCCTCCCGCTCGACGACGACGCGTTCCCGGCCGTCAGCCTGGCTCGCAGCGCGGGGGAGCGCGGGGGTGTGGCCCCGACGGTCTACAACGCGGCCAACGAGGTCTGCGTGGAGGCGTTCCGCCGCGGCCGGCTGCCCTTCACGGGCATCGTCGACACCGTCGCAGACGTGCTCGCTTCACTTTCCGACGTACCCTCGACTGGGCTCACCCTCGACGACGTCCTCGACGCTGACGCGTGGGCCCGCACCACCACGGCAACCCTGATCGGCCAGGACTGACATGACCGCACTGCTCTACCTGCTCGGCGTCGCGATCTTCGTCCTCGCGATCGCGGTGTCCATCGGGCTGCACGAGCTGGGCCACCTCGTGCCGGCCAAGCGGTTCGGGCGCAAGGTGACGCAGTACTTCATCGGCTTCGGCCCGACGCTGTGGAGCTTCCGGCGGGGCGAGACCGAGTACGGGGTGAAGGCGATCCCGCTCGGCGGCTACGTGAAGATCGTCGGGATGCTGCCGCCCGGCCAGGAGGGCGAGCTGCGCAGCACCAACACCGGCATGTTCACCCAGCTGATCAGCGACAGCCGCAAGGCAGAGATGGAGCTGGTCGGCCCCAACGACGGTGACCGGCTGTTCTACCAGATGCCGTGGTGGAAGAAGGTCGTCGTGATGGCCGGCGGCCCCACGGTCAACCTGGCGATCGCGTTCGTCATCTTCGCCGGCCTCTTCGCCCTCCACGGCATCCCGCACGTCGACGCCGCGCCCGGACGGCCGGTCGTCGCGCACGTCTCGGAGTGCGTCATCCCGTTCACCGAGGAGGGACGCGAGTGTGGGCCGAGTGACCCGATCGCACCGGCCAACGAGGCCGGCCTGCGGCCTGGCGACGTGATCACCTCGTTCAACGGAACCGAGGTCAGCGACTGGGACCAGCTCCGCACGATGATCCGCGACAACGCCGACGGCACCGCGGTGATCGGCTACGAGCGTGACGGCCAGCAGCTGAGCGGCACGACCAGCACCACGGTGGAGGCCAGGCCGGCGTCCGACACCGACGAGTCGCTGGTGCAGGTGGGCTTCCTGGGCGTCTCGCCCACGACGTACACCTGGTACGAGAAGGGCGGCCTGCTCTTCACCCTCGAGCAGATGTGGGGGATGACCAAGGAGACCGTCGTCGCGCTCGCCCACCTGCCCGTGAAGGTCTGGGACGTCGCCCAGGCGATCGTCGGGCTGGAGGAGCGCAAGGCCGACAGCCCGGTCAGCATCGTGGGCGGCGGGCGGATCGCCGGCGAGGCGACCGCTCACGAGGAGATCGCCACCACCGAGAAGGCGGTCTTCCTGCTGCAGCTGATCGCCGGCTTCAACTTCTTCATCGGCATGTTCAACTTCCTGCCGCTGCTGCCGCTCGACGGCGGTCACATCGCCAGCGCGCTGTGGGAGGCGCTGCGGCGTGGCTTCGCCCGGCTGCGCGGTCGCCCCGACCCCGGCTACGTCGACGCGGCCAAGCTGCTGCCGGTCGCCTACGTCGTGGCTGTGTGCTTCCTGGTGATGGGTGTGGTGCTCATCATCGGCGACCTGGTCGTCCCGATTCACCTCACATCCACCTAGCCCGCATACGCTGGAGACATGACCGCGATCAACCTGGGGATGCCCGTCGCCCCGGCTCCTGTGCTCGCCCCCCGCCGCCCGACCCGCCAGATCCGGGTCGGCAAGGTCGGCGTCGGCAGCGACCACCCCATCTCGGTCCAGTCGATGACCACGACGCTGACCGCGGACGTCAACTCGACCCTGCAGCAGATCGCGGAGCTCACCGCGGCCGGCTGCGACATCGTCCGCGTCGCGTGCCCGAGCCAGGACGACGCCGAGGCCCTGCCGCAGATCGCCCGCAAGGCGCAGATCCCGGTCATCGCCGACATCCACTTCCAGCCGAAGTACGTCTTCGCCGCGATCGAGGCCGGCTGCGCGGCCGTCCGCGTCAACCCGGGCAACATCAAGAAGTTCGATGACCAGGTCAAGGAGATCGCCCAGGCGGCGAAGGACCACGGCACCTCGATCCGCATCGGCGTGAACGCCGGCTCGCTCGACAAGCGGCTGCTGGAGAAGTACGGCAAGGCCACGCCGGAGGCGCTCGTCGAGTCCGCGGTGTGGGAGGCCAGCCTCTTCGAGGAGCACGGCTTCCGCGACTTCAAGATCTCGGTCAAGCACAACGACCCCGTCGTGATGGTGCGCGCCTACGAGCTGCTCGCGGAGCGTGGTGACTGGCCGCTGCACCTCGGCGTGACCGAGGCCGGCCCGGCGTTCCAGGGCACCATCAAGAGTGCCACCGCCTTCGGTGCGCTGCTCTCGAAGGGCATCGGCGACACCATCCGGGTCTCGCTGTCCGCGCCGCCGGTGGAGGAGGTCAAGGTCGGCATCTCGATCCTGCAGTCGCTCAACCTGCGCCCGCGCAAGCTCGAGATCGTCTCCTGCCCCTCGTGCGGTCGCGCCCAGGTCGACGTCTACAAGCTGGCCGAGGAGGTCACCGCCGGGCTCGACGGCCTGGAGGTGCCGCTGCGCGTGGCCGTCATGGGCTGCGTCGTCAACGGCCCCGGCGAGGCGCGCGAGGCCGACCTCGGCGTCGCCTCGGGCAACGGCAAGGGCCAGATCTTCGTCAAGGGCGAGGTGATCGCCACCGTCCCGGAGTCGAAGATCGTCGAGACCCTCATCGAGGAGGCGATGAAGATCGCCGAGACGATGGAGCCCGTCGACGGAGCGGTCGCGTCGGTCAGCGTCTCCTGACAGCGGCGTCGCGCTGCAGCATCAGCGGTCGTAGCGCCTTCCCGCCGGAGGATTTCGCGCCTACGCTGCCAAGATGCTGACCCGTATCGGCGCCACCGCCGCCTCCGCTGCCTTCGTCGCTCTCTCCCTCGCCGCCGGCACAGCCTCGGCCATCAACACCTACAACGCCGCCCCCGCGCCGGAGCGCACCGAGGTCGGTGCCTTCGTGGCGCTGTGGGACAACACCGGTGACGGGGTGCCCGACCGCTTCGACTGGGTGTGCAGCGGCACGATGATCGACGACGACACCTACCTCACCGCGGCGCACTGCACCGACGGTTGGCCCGCCGGCACGCGGTTCTTCGTCTCCCTCGAGCAGGACTTCCAGGCGCTGCTCGACACCACCCCCGGAACGCCCGCCGAGGAGGCGGCCGCGCTGCTCGCGGCCGGGAAGATCGTCGAGGGTGACCCGCACCAGGATCCCGCGTTCCCGGGTCCGTCGGTCGACACCCACGACATCGGCGTCATCGACTTCGCCGAGCGGGCCGTGACCCCGGCCGACGTGTGGTCCTTCGAGCCGGCCACCCTGCCCAGCGCCGACCAGCTCGGCGAGCTGGGCGGTCGGGCGCTGGACGCCCTGGACTGGACCGTCGTCGGCTACGGCACGCAGGAGGCGCAGAACGGGCCCGGCGGGCACGTGCACCCGGGCGGCGGCGTCCGCATGAAGGCACCGGTCGACTTCAACACCCTCAACAAGGCGTGGGTCCGGTTGGAGATGGTCGCCGCCCAGGGCAACGGCGGCGCCTGCTACGGCGACTCCGGTGGCCCCAACTTCGTCGAGATCGACGGCGAGCTGGTGCTGGCCGCCATCACGATCACCGGTGACACCCCGTGCAAGGCGACCAACGTCGCCTACCGGCTCGACACCGCAGAGGCCCGCGCTTTCCTGGCGCCGTTCGTCGACCTGCCCTGAGAGCCCCACCCGGCGAGCGCCGGGACGCAGAAGGTGGTGGACCCTGCGCCGCGTCGCAAGGTCCACCGCCTAGGCTCGTGGTGTGCTCACCACGCGTCACGGGATCCGGCCTCTCAACGCCGCCGACCTGCACGCGTTCCTGGAGCTGACCGGGCGCGACCCGGTCGTCAACGTCTTCGCCGACTACCGCGCCCGGACCACCAGCCTGGAGCCGCGCTGGCTCGGGGGTGAGATGTGGGGCCGCTGGGTCGACGGCGAGCTGGTGGCCGCCTGCCACGTCGGCGCCAACCTGGTGCCCGTCCAGGCCGGCGAGGACGACGCGCGCGCCTTCGGTGAGCGCGCCCGCAGCCGCGGCCGCACCGTTTCGACGATCGTCGGCCCGCACGACCCGGTGCAGGTGCTCTGGGACACCCTCGGCGAGAGCTGGGGCCGCCCGCGCGAGGTGCGCTGGCGTCAGCCCCACCTCGAGCTGTCCGCCGCGCCGGCCGTCGCCCCCGACCCGCTGGTGCGGCGCACGACGCGGGCCGACATCGACGAGGTCTACCCGGCCTGCGTCGCCATGTACACCGAGGAGGTCGGCGTCTCGCCGGAGGCCGGTGGCGGCGGCGAGCTCTACCGCGCCCGGGTGCTGCAGCTGATGAACCGGGGCTGGTCCTTCGCCCGCTTCGACGAGGGTCGCCTGGTCTTCAAGGCCGAGGTCGCCTGTGCATCGCCGTTCGCCGCGCAGATCCAGGGCGTGTACGTCGCCCCCGACCGCCGCGGGGAAGGGCTCGCCACCGTGGGCATGGCGGCGGTCGCCGA
>JAPSKJ010000123.1 GCA_031177735.1 Nocardioides sp. | reverse complement strand
CTGCACGCCCGGGAGCACCTGGGCGCCTCGGACTCCGCGGCCGCGCTCGCCTATGCCGGCTTCGCGGTCGCGATGACCGCCGGGCGGCTCGTCGCCGACCGGGTCACCGTGGTCATCGGGCCGGTGGCGGTCATCCGCTACGGCTCCACGGTCGCCACGGCCGGCATCACGCTGGCGGTCCTCTCCCCGGCCCTGCCCCTCACGGTCGCCGGGTGGGCGCTGTTCGGGCTGGGCCTGTCCGGGAGCGTGCCGCAGATCTTCAGCGCCGCCGGGCGCCTCTCCGAGGAGTCCAGCGGGGTCGTCCTGTCCCGCGTCGTGGGTGCGGGCTACCTCGGCCTGCTGGCCGGCCCGGCAGCGGTCGGGTGGCTGGCGGAGGGGTCCTCGCTGGGTCCTGCGCTGCTGGTCCCGGCAGCGTTGTGCGCCCTCGCCGCCGTCGGCGCCGGGGTGGTGGTCGCCCGTCGGCAGCCGGCCCTGTCCAGCCGGTGACGCGGCGGCGGCCTCCTCGGTTCAGGCGTCCCGCGCGGCCTCGAGGGCGGCGGCGATCTCCAGCAGCCGCCGGTCGTGGCCGTGCGGGGCGACGATCTGGACCCCGACGGGCAGGCCCTCGGCCGTGAACCCGGCGGGCACCGAGATGGCGGGGCAGCCGGTGACGGTGATGAAGTACGCCGACCGCATCCAGTCCAGGTAGGACGACATCTCCCGCCCGTTGATGGCGGTGGGGAACTCCTCCTCGGCCGGGAACGGCGGCACCTGGGAGGTGGGGAGCACCAGGACGTCGTACCCGCTGGCGAAGAACTCGCGCATCGTCTCGCCCAGGCGGGTGCGCTGGGTGTAGGCGCGAGCGACGTCGGCACCGGAGAGGGTGGCGCCGAGCCGGATGTTGTCGGCCAGGGTCTGCTTGAAGGCCTCGGGATGCGCGTCGAGGAGCGCCCCGAGCTTGGCGTGCAGGTGCCAGGCGCGCAGGGTGCGGAAGGTGTCCTCGGCCAGTGACAGGTCCGGCCATGCGGAGACCACCGACGCTCCGCTGCGGGCGAGCAACCGGCCGGCGTCCTCCACGACCGCGGCGACCGCGGCGTCGACCTCGAAGGCGCCGCCCAGGTCGAGCGTCCAGGCGACCCGCAGCCCCCGCAGCGACCCGGCGAGCGGTGGTGCGAAGGCGAGGCCGGCGTCGCCGAGTGCGAGCGGCGTGCGGGGGTCGGGCCCGGCGATGACGGACAGCAGCAGGGCGAGGTCGCCGACGTTGCGGGCCATCGGCCCCCCGGTCGAGGTCGACTCCCACTGGTTGTAGAGCGGCCACTCCGGCACCCGGCCGAGGGAGGGCCGCAGTCCGACGACGCCGCAGAACGACGCCGGGTTGCGCAGCGAGCCACCCATGTCGGAGCCGTCGGCGAGGGGAACCATGCCGGCGGCGAGCGCGGCGGCCGCTCCCCCGCTCGAGCCACCCGCCGAGCGGGAGGGGTCGCGGGGGTTGCGGGTGGTGCCGAACACCCGGTTGAAGGTGTGGGAGCCGGCGGCGAACTCGGGCACGTTGGTCTTGCCGATGACCACCACGCCGGCCCGTCGGATCCGCTCGACGATCAGCTCGTCGTGGCTCGGCACGTGGTCGGCGAAGATGGGTGAGCCGTAGGTGGTGCGCCAGCCCGCGACGGCGTGGGTGTCCTTGAACGCGAAGGGCAGCCCGTGCAGCGGACCGATCGGCTGCCCCGTGGCCAGGTGCTGGTCGGCGGCGGCAGCGCCGGCACGTGCGCGCTCGGGGTCGAGCGAGACCAACGCGTTGAGGGTGGGGTTGCGCTCCTCGATCACGGCCAGGTGCAGGTCGAGCAGCTCGCGCGCGGAGATCTGCCGGCGGCGTACGGCGTCGGCCTGCTCGCGCGCGGTGGCGAAGGTGTCGAGCGCGTGCATCTCAGCGGCGGCCGAGCAGACGGCCGGTGAGGACCCCGAGCAGCACCAGGCCTGCGCCCACGGCGATGCCCTTGACGAAGTCGTCCGCCGAGCCGGATGCCGACGGTGCGGTGAACACGGCGCCGCCCGGAGGCCGCTCGACCGGCATCGGTGACCTCTCGCCCGGGATCGGTGCCTGCGCGCCCGGGATCGGGGGCTCCTCGACGGCGAGGAGTGACTTCTCGACGTTGCCGAAGAACTCCGCCGCCATCCGCTTCGAGACCGAGGACAGCATCCGCTGGCCGACGCCGCCGACCATGCCGCCGACCGTCGCGTCGGCGTCGTAGGTCACCTCGGTGCCGCCGTCGGGGGTCGCGGCGAACCGGACGTCGACGGTTGCGTCGATGGTGCCCGGTGCGCCGGCCCCCTGGAGCGCCATCCGCAGCGACTCGTGCGGCACCAGGTCGGAGAGCGCGCAGGTGCCGTCGTAGGTGCCCTTGATCGCGGCCACTCCGGCGGTGACGGTCATCGCGTAGGCGTGCTCCCCGACGACCTCCAGACGCGAGCAGCCGGGGATCGAGCGGACCAGCACCTCGGGTGAGAGCAACGCGTCCCAGACCGCCGGGACGGGGTGCGGGACGGTGACGGATCCGGTGATCTTCACGAGGGCTCCTCGGTGAGCGTGCGGCGCAGCTGGAACAGGTCGGAGGGCGAGATCGGCATGGCCGTGATCGGGAAGCCCTCGGCGTCGGAGATGGCCGAGGCGAAGACCGCCGCGGACGGGATGACGCCGGCCTCGCCGGCACCCTTGATGCCGAGCGGGTTGAGCGGCGAGGGCGTCTCCAGGTGGTCGATGGCGATGCCGTCGGGGACCTCGGTGACGTAGGGCATCAGGAAATCCATGAACGAGGCGTTGAGCAGCTGGCCGGACTCGTCGTAGACCATCCGCTCGTAGAGCGCTCCCCCGACGCCCTGGGCGACCCCGCCGTGGATCTGGCCCTCCACGATCATCGGGTTGATCAGGTTGCCGCAGTCGTGGACCACGGCGTACTTGAGGATCTTGATCTCGGCGGTGCGGGGGTCGGTCTCGACGATGACGGCGTGCATGCCGGAGGCGAAGGTCGACCGCTCCGGGGAGTAGAAGTCCTTGCCCTCCAGGCCGGGCTCGTCGTCCTCGGCCACCGGCGGCTTGCCCGGGTCGCCCACGCTGAACTGGGTGGCCAGCTTCGACCGCTCGTCGAAGGCGTAGCGCAGCGGGTTGGAGAGCACCGCGATCGTGCCGAGGTCGATGTGGGCGGTCGTTCCCCGCACGGAGACGATGCCGTCGACGATCTCCAGGTCGTCCTCGGAGGCCTCCAGCGCCTCGGCCGCGATCCGCAGCACCTTCTCCTTCGCGCGCTTGGCGGCGAGGTGGATGGCCGACCCCGACATGACAGCGGCACGCGAGGCGAAGGTGCCGACGGCGTACGCCATCCGCCGGGTGTCCCCGGTGACCACCTCGACGTCCTCGAAGCGCACGCCCAGCTCGTCGGCGACCAGCTGCGCGAACGCGGTCTGGTGACCCTGGCCCTGGCTGGTCAGCCCGGTGGCGACCTTGACCTTGCCGGAGGTCTCGATGTGGACGTGGGCGCCCTCGTAGGGGCCGACCCCGGTGCCCTCGACGTAGCAGGCCAGACCGATGCCGACCTGCCGGCCTTGGGCGGCCATCTCCTCCCGGAAGCGCGGGAACTCCTCCCAGCCGATGAGCGCCTTGATCTTCTCCAGCATCGCGGGGTAGTCGCCGGAGTCGTACTCCAGCTCCCGGCCGTCCTGGAAGGTCATCCGCTGGTCGTAGGGGAACTCGTCAGGCTGGATGAAGTTGGCCGCGCGGACCTCGGTGCGGTCCTTGCCGAGGTAGGCGGCGATCGCGTCCATCGTCCGCTCCATGGCGTAGCAGCCCTGCGGCCGCCCGGCGCCACGGTAGGGCGTGACCATCACCGTGTTGGTGTAGAGCGACTCGAAGGTGACCCGGTAGACGCGGGGCTTGTAGGGGCCGAGGAGCTGGGTGGAGGTGATGATCGGGACGATCAGGCCGTAGGGGATGTAGGCGCCGTGGTCGTGCCAGAACGTCACCTCGAGTGCCTGCAGCCGACCGTCGTCGTCGAAGCCGACCTCGATGTGCTGCAGCTGGCCGCGCTCGTGTGCGCTGGAGATGAAGTGCTCGCGGCGGTCCTCGGTGAACTTCACCGGCCGGCCCAGCGCCCTGGCCGCGAGCGGCACCAGCAGCTCCTCGGGCCAGGGGTGGTTGATCTTCACGCCGAAGCCGCCGCCCACGTCCGGGGTGACCACGTCGACCTGGCCGAGGTCGAGGCCCAGCTTGGCCGCGACCACCGCGCGCACGCCGGTGCTGGTCTGGGTCGAGGACCACACCGTCATCCGGTTGGTGTCGGGGTCCCACCGGGCCACCGTGCCGCGGCCCTCCAGCGGCGTGCAGGCGCTCCGCTCGACGGTCAGGTCGAGCGAGAGCCGGTGAGGCGCGGCCGCCATCGCCGCCTCGAGCTCGCCGGGCGCGCCGGTGTCCTGCACCAGCCGTGCCGCGACGTTGCCGGGCACGTCGGGGTGCACCAGCTGGTCGGCCGCCCGCGCGGCCTCGATGCCGACGACCGGAGGCAGCAGCTCGTAGTCGACCTGGATCCGCCCGACGGCGTCCTCGGCGAGGTAGCGGTCCTCGGCGACGACGAAGGCGACCGCCTCGCCGACGTAGTTGACCTCGTCCTTGGCCAAGGCGTACTGCGTGCGCCCCTGGGTCAGCGCGGGGTGCGGGATCAGTAGCGGCAGCGGGTCGGCCATGTTGGGCGCCAGCCCGGCGAGGTCGTCGTAGGTCCAGACGGCGTGCACGCCCTCGACGTCGAGCACGCCGCTGACGTCGATGTCGCGGATCCGCGCGTGCGCGTGCGGCGAGCGCAGCACGGCCACGTGCAGGGTGCCCTGGCCGACCAGCACGTCGTCGACGAAGCGGCCCTGACCGCGCAGGAGCCGCTGGTCCTCGACCCGCTGCACCCCTTGCCCCATCAGCTTCGTGGTCATCGGGCCTCCTCGGCGGTCGCGTCGCCGGCGATCACCGCCGCGCGCTCCACCGCCTTGACGATGTTCTGGTAGCCGGTGCAGCGGCACAGGTTGCCGGCCACCATCTCCCGCGCCTCCTCGTGCGTGGGCGTCGGGTTGTCGCGCAGCCCGGCAGTGACGGTGGTCAGGAAGCCGGGGGTGCAGAAGCCGCACTGCAGGCCGTGGCACTCGGCGAAGGCCTGCTGCACGGGGCTCAGCGAGCCGTCCGGGCCGCCCAGCCCTTCGACGGTGGTGACCTCGACGCCCTCGCACTGGACCGCGAGGACCAGGCAGGCACGCACCGGAGCGCCGTCGAGCAGCACGGTGCACGCGCCGCACACGCCGTGCTCGCAGCCGACGTGGGTGCCGGTCAGGCCGAGGTCGTGCCGCAGCGCGTCGGAGAGCAGCCGCCGAGCCGGCAGGCTCACCTCGTGGGCGACCCCGTTGACCGTCAGCACCACCTCGTGGCGCTCCTCCGTGCTCGTGTCCGGGCTCATGCCGCCGCCTCTCCGCGGGCTCGGGCGACCACACGCTCGGTCAGCACCCGCACCAGCTCGGCGCGGTAGGCAGCGGTCGCATGGATGTCGTCGGCCGGGTCCAGGCGGGCGAGCGCCGCCTCCCCCAGGTCGGCGTCGGGCACTCCGGTCAGGTCGACGACGGTCGGCACCTCGCTGACGCTGACGTACGCCGCCTTGACGCTGTCGCCGTCGACCACGGCCGCCACCCCGCACATCGCGTAGTCGCCGTGGCGGCGGGCGATCTCCTCGAAGGCCACGCCGGCTCCCGCCGGGAGCACCGGGAAGAGGGCGGCGGTCGCGATCTCGTCGTGCTCGAGCGCCGACTCCAGCGGCCCGACGAACAGCTCGCTCGCCGGGATCACGCGGGTGCCGCGCACCGAGGCGACCTCCAGCGCTCCGTCGAGCAGCGCCAGCACCGCGGGCAGCTCGGCCGACGGGTCGGCGTGCACGATGGATCCGACGCTGGTCCCGCGGTTGCGGATGGTCGCGTGCGCCACGTGGGCGAGGGCGAGCGCGAGGAGCGGCTGGTGACGGCGTACCTCCTCCGAGGCGAGGACCGCGGCGTGCCGGGCCAGCGCACCGACGCGGACCCGGCCGTCGGTGACCGTGATGTCGGCCAGGCCGGGCAGGGCGTTGATGTCGACCAGCGCCGAGGGCGCCGCCAGCCGCATGGACAGCAGCGGCACCAGGCTCTGCCCGCCGGCGAGGACCTTGGCATCCGGGTCACCGGCCAGGATCGCCAGCGCGTCGGCGAGCGATCCCGGCCGGTGGTACGCGAATGGTGCGGGCTTCACGAACCCAGCTTCTCCCCACCCTTGCGGCCGTTGCGGCCCCCGGGGATGTCGGCATCGGCGTGGGCGAGCGGTGCGCGGTTCACCAGGTGGTAGTAGACCAGCACCATGATCGTGCCGAGCGCGATGCCGCCGAGCTCGAAGTCCTCGGTGATCTCGAGGGTGACGTTG
>JAPSKJ010000122.1 GCA_031177735.1 Nocardioides sp. | reverse complement strand
AGGTCCGCCGCCTTCGCCTTCAGGTCCCACAGCGCCATGTCGAACGCGCCGATGGCGCCGAAGGTGATGCCGGCGTGGCCGGCCTTGAAGACCCAGGCGAGCATCCGGTCGTAGAGCGCGGTGGTCGCCCGCGGGTCCTCGCCGTCCAGTGCGGGGAACACCGAGTCCAGGCCGACGTGGGTGCCCAGCCCGACGCCGGTGAGCCCGGCATCGGTCTCGAGGAGCACGACGGGCACGACGGTGACGCCGGACTCGACGTAGCCGTTGACGTCGCCGATCGGCCGGTTCCAGTGGTGGACGGTGGACAGCGTCCGATAGCCGGTGATGCGCAACGTCTCAGCCCTTCGTCGATCCGGCGGTGACGCCTTCGGTGATCTGCTTCTGGAAGAACAGGTAGACGACGAGCACGGGGAGTGCCGCGATCACCACACCGCTTGCGAAGAGCGGGATGTTGTCGGAGTACTGGCCGCGGAGCGCAGTGACCCCCACCATCAGCGTGCGGTTGCCCTGGGACTGCATCGTCAGCAGGGAGATCAGCACGTCGTTCCAGCAGAACAGGCCGTTGAGGATCCCGACCGACAGCAGGGCGGGCCGGCCCAGCGGCAGCATCAGCCGACGGTAGATGCCCAGGGTGCTCGCGCCGTCGACGCGCGCCGCCTCGACGATCTCCCGCGGGATCCGGCTGTAGTAGCTGGTCATCAGGAAGACGGTGAACGGCAGGAACTGCGCGGTGTAGGCCAGGATCAGGCCGGGGTGCGTGTCGAGCAGGCCCATCTCCCCGAGGACCCGGAAGAACGGCACCATGATCACCTGGAACGGGATCAGCAGCGCGCTCAGGATGAGCAGGAAGAGCGTCTTGCTGCCGCGGAACTGCAGCTGGCTGAAGGCGAAGCCGGCCATCGATCCGAACAGCAGCAGCGCCGCCACCGAGCCGACGGTGACGATCGTCGAGTTCAACGTGTAGGTGCCGAGGTCGGAGGTCTGCCAGGCGTCGACGACGTTGTCCAGGTGCAGACCGTCCGCGAGGCCGAACCGGTCGAGGACGTACTCCCGGCGCGTCTTCTGCGACACGTTGAGCGTGAAGAGGAGGGGATACAGCGTCGCGACGGCCAGCAGCGCCATCGGGATGGCGATGACCCACCGTGCGGGTCCGCGGGTGGGCATGCTCAGGACTCCTTCGTGGCGCGCCGGATCAGGCGCAGCTGGGCGAAGCCGACGATGATCATCAGCGCGAACAGCACCATCGACGCGGCAGAGGCGAGTGCGGGGCGGTTCATCTGGCCCTGCTGGACCCAGATGTAGAGCTCCGGCAGGTACGTCGCCCCGCCCGGCCCTCCGGCGGTCATGATGTAGAGCAGCCCGAACATCCCGGTCAGCATCCCGATCATCGTCGTCACGAAGACGAACTGGATGGTCTGGCTGAGCTCGGGGATGATCACGTGCCACACGGTCTGGCGCAGGTTGGCCCCGTCGCTCCGCGCGGCGTCGAGCAGCGACTGGTCGACGGTCGCGAAGCCGGCCATGAAGATCACCAGTGCCATGCCGAACGTCGCCCAGATGTGGACGCCGATGACGGTGAACATGGCGACCGAGGAGTCGCCTAGCCAGTCCACGGGGCCCAGGCCGAGGGCGCCGATGAGCTGGTTGGCCGGGCCGTCGAAGGACAGCACGACGTTGAAGATGGCGCCGATGATGACCGGCGAGAGCACCACCGGGAAGAAGTAGACGCTCCGGTAGAGGCGGTGGCCCGGGACCTTCATGAACAGGAAGGTCGCCAGCAACCCCGGCACCGCCACGGCGACCGGGAGCGCCAGGAGCAGCAGACCGACGTTCTTCAGGGCGGTGCGGAACACCTCGTCGCCGAACAGCTCCCGGTAGTTGTCCAGGCCGATGAAGGCGCCGTTGGCGTCGCCGTCACCGGTGAGGGAGAAGTTCGCTCCCATCACCAGAGGCACCAGGCGGAGCAGCACCACGATCAGCACCGCCGGTGCGACCAGGACGAACGGCATCACCTTGTCCTCGGTCCACCGCCGGCGCCGCACGGGGCCGGTGCCGGGACCCGGCGCGTCCGGGCGGCGGTGTGCGCGCGCCGGCGCGTCCGGCGCCCCGGACACCGACGACTCGTCGATGTCCGGGGCGCCGAGGCGGGACAGCCTGGATCCGGTCACTTGTCCGCCGCCGCCAGTTGCTGGAGGGCGTCGTCGACCGTGGTGGAGCCTTCCAGCAGCTGCTGGGAGAGCCGGTGCATCAGCTCGAGGGTGTCCGCGGAGAGCGCGCTGTGGAGCAGCGGCTTGGACTCCGGCAGCCAGGAGACGATGTCGCCGACCGTGTCGATGCCCGAGTCGGAGGTGTCGATGCTCGTGTCGGAGGCGATCGCGCCGGCCTCGGCGTAGAAGGCGGTGAGCGCCTCGGTGCTCGACAGGCTGTCGACCAGGTCGTAGGCGAGCTCGGGGTCGGCGGTCCACTCGGTGACGGCGTACCCGATGCCACCCTCGACGGGGAGCACCGAGGAGCCCTGATCCGTCACGACCGGGGGCTTGAAGACGCCGAGGTCGTCACCGAGGAACTCGTCGAAGCTCTTCCAGTGCGCGACGTCGGAGATCAGGCCGATCACGTTCCCGGACTCGCCACCTTGGAACTTGGTGTACTCGTCCATGAACTTCGCGGTGGAGTTCGCGCCGTCGTTGAACCAGCCGGCCTCGCTCTGGTCGACCCACATCTGGAAGATCTGCTTGACCTCGGGTGAGGCCCAGTCGCGCTCGCCGGCCAGCCAGGCGTCGTACTGCTCGGTGCTCATCACGCCCGGGCCGTAGGCCGAGAGGTGGAACTCGATGCCGATGCCCTCCTTGTTGCCGAGGCTGAAGCAGTCCTTCCCGGTCTCCACGATCGCGGTGCAGGCCGCCTCCAGCTCGGCGTAGGTGGCCGGCGGCGTCTCCGGGTCCAGGCCGGCCTCTTCGTAGACGGCCTTGTTGTAGTAGAACGGCATCCCCTGCAGGGTGATCGGGACGGCGTACGTCGCGCCGTCGGCCTGGAACGCCTCCCAGCCGGTCAGCCGCTCCTGATTGTCGCCCAGCAGGTCATCGAGCGGCGCCAGCGCGTCGACCCGGTCGCGCAGCTGGGCGCCGCCGTTGAACAGGACCACGTCGGGGCCGGACTCGGCCTCGATCGCGGTGCCGAGCAGCGTGTAGTAGTTGTCGAAGGGCTGAGCGACGAACTCGACCTCGACGTCGGGGTGCTTCGCGGCGAAGTCGGCCCGAGCGGCATCGATGTAGGCCTTCGCCGTCGGGTCCCCGGACTTCCAGTCCCAGACGACGAGCTTGTCGGTGCTGCCGCCGCCGGCGCCGCCGGAGGTGCCGTCGTCCGAGGCTGCGCTGCAGGCGGTGAGTGAGACGAACAGTGATACGCCGATCGCGGCGGTCAGTCGTGGAGAGAGTCGACGGGTTCGGGGGCCGTCGGGTGATGCTGCGGGCATTGCCCCTCCTGAGTTGGATGTGTCCAGGCGATCTGTGATGGCAATCACAGCCTCCGATCGGTATGATTGAACGTATGACGTCTGATGTCAATCGTCCGATGGGTTCCGGTCTGGACGTCGCCGAACCCTGGTCAGGCAGCGCCCGCGGACCCTCGCCGGCCGCGGCGCCGGGTCGCCGCCGCGGACGGCTGGCGGAGAGCGTCTCGGCCGTGTTGATCGAGGCCGTGGTCTCCAACCGAATGCCGGTCGGCTCGGCGCTGCCCGCCGAGGGAACGCTGGCCGACCAGTTCGCGGTCAGCCGGAGCACCGTGCGGGAGGCGGTCAAGCTGCTCGAGGCGCGCGGTCTCGTGGAGGTGCGGCAAGGGCTCGGGACGCTGGTGCGGCCGAGCGAGGAGTGGGACCTGTTGTCCGCGGACGTCCTCGCGGCGATGGTGCGTCACGAGCAGGGCTTGGCCGTCCTCGACGAGCTCGTGGAGCTCCGGAGCTCGTTGGAGTCGATGCTCGCCGCCAAGGCCGCCGTCCGGGCGAGCCCGCAGGACATCGCGGAGATCGAGGACCTCTTCCGGCGGATGGAGGCGACGATCGTCCGGCCTCACGACTTCATCGAGATCGACGCGGCCTTCCACGAGCGCATCATGCGCGCGGCCGGGAGCCGGCTGGTGCGGTCGATCGTGAAGACCGTGCACGACCAGGCGCGCAGCAGCTTCCTCTACTCCGGAACGCCGACGGTCGAGAGCTGTCGCAGCGCGAACGCCGAACACCGGTTGGTGCTCGACCGGCTGCGTGACGGTGACTCCGCAGGGGCCGCGGCGACGATCGCGGACCACATCACCCATGCCTGGCAGCGCCGTCGGCCGGGCGTCGACGACGCATGAGCGGCACCGCTCAGCACGTCATACGTTTACGCCCGACCCGTCGCGTGCTCGCCTACACTCCCGCCATGCCGAGTGATGGTGTTCCCGGGCTTGCCCTCACCGAGAAGCGCACTCCCACCCCCATGCTCGGGGTGGCGGTGGTGGAGACCCTGGTGGACGTCATCGTCTCCGGAGGCGTCGCGGTCGGCGACCTCTTACCGCCGGAGGGCACCCTGAGCGAGCACTTCGGGGTGAGCCGCACCGTGATCCGCGAGTCGGTCAAGCGGATCGAGGAGAAGGGCCTGGTGACCATCGCCCGTGGGCGGGGGACCTCGGTGCGCCCGAGGCGGGAGTGGAACATCCTCGACCCCGTGGTGCTGGCGGCGCTGATCCGCCACGACGAGTCACTCAGCGTCCTCGACGAGCTCAGCATCGTGCGCGCCCAGCTCGAGGCGGTGATGGCCGCCGAGGCGGCGTCCCGACGCTCCGATGCGGAGCTGCGCGACCTGGAGGCGCACCTGGCCAGGATGCGCGACTCGCTGGCTGACGAGACGGCGTTCCGCGCCGCCGACGTCGCCTTCCACGAGGCCGTCATGGCCAGCTCGGGCAACCGCCTCGCCGAGAGCATCGCGCACATCCTGTTCGAGCGGGCGCTGGAGAGCACGCGCTACCACGGCGTCGATCCGGCCGACAACTTCCGCATCACGCTCGCCGAGCACGAGGCGATCTTCGCCGCGATCGCCTCGGGGGACGCCGTGGCCGCGCAGAGCACGATGAACCGTCACATCGTCGACGCCTGGCAACGCCGCCGGTCGCCGACCCGTCCAGCGACAAAGGACTGAGTCATGGAGCGCCACGCACTGGTGGTCAACGTCGTGCCGGCCAAGCGCGAGGACTACCTCCGCCTCCACGCCGCCGTCTGGCCGCAGGTCGAGCAGACCCTGCGCGAGTGCAACGTCACCAACTACTCGATCTTCCTGCTGGACGACACGCTCTTCGCCTACTACGAGTACGTCGGCACCGACCACGACGCCGACATGGCCCGTATCGCCAGTGACCCGGTCACCCAGGAGTGGTGGACCCACACCGATCCCTGCCAGGTGCCCTTCGGCAACGACCCGGCCGCCACCGGCTGGCGCGACGCCCGCGAGGTGTGGCACCTCTCGCCGTGAGCTGAGTGCGTCCTCCACAGGCGGTGGCCGGCCTGGTTTGCGCGGACCGCCGGCGGTCGATGCTCCGGACGTGGCATCGCTTCTGGGCCGGAAGGCGACCGACAACGCGATCGAGGCGCTGCTCGGCGAGCAGGACGGCGTCGTATCCCGTGCGCAGGTCTTCGCGTGCGGCGGCAACAGCGTGCTCATCTCGCGGCGGTTGCGTCGCCGTGAGTGGAGACGGGTCCACTCGGGCGTGTACGTGAACCACACCGGACCGCTCACGTGGCGTCAACGCGCCTGGGCTGCTGTGCTGTTCAGCGCCCCGGCGGCGCTGTGGGGGCCGTCCGCTCGACGAGCCGTCGAAGGTCCCGGGCGGCGCTCGTCGGAGGAGCAGATCATCCACGTCTGCGTCAGTGGCGCGCGCGGGGGACTGGTCGCTCCGGCCGGTGTGCAGATCCACCGGGTCAACGACTTCGTCGCCCGGGTGCAGTCCAACCTCGGCCCGCCACGTGCGCTACGAGCACGCCATCCTCGACCTGGCGACGGCGGCACCCGACGCGCTGGGAGCGGTCGCGGCGCTGGCGGATGCCTGTGGCGGCCGGTACACCACCGCCGTGCGGCTGAGGGGCGCGCTGGCTGAACGGACGTGGAGCCCGCGGCGCGATTTCCTCGGCGGGGTGCTCGACGACGTCGCGACCGGCGCCTGCTCGGTCCTCGAGCGGGGTTACCTCACCGAGGTGGTCCGCCCGCACGGACTTCCCGAGGGTGTGCTGCAGACCGCCGTGACGAGGGGCACGCGGCGGATGTACCGCGACGTGCTCATCGAGGAGCAGCGCCTGCTCGTGGAGCTTGACGGACGACTCTTCCACTCCTCCCGGCGCGCGCGGGAGGTCGATCTCGACCGGGACCTCAGCAATGCGGTCGAGCGCGGCGAGCTGACCGTCCGGCTCGGCTACGACCAGGTCTTCAGCCGGCCGTGC
>JAPSKJ010000121.1 GCA_031177735.1 Nocardioides sp. | reverse complement strand
GGCGAGCACCGCCCTGTGCGTCCTCACCGACCAGCAGCAGCCACCGTGGGGGCCCGACGTTTCTGCCTCAGGGCCACTGGCTCCTTAGCCTGGAGGGGTGAGCACCACCGGCCCCGCACCCTCGGCCCCGGCTTCGGCGTCGGCCGTGCCCTCGGCCGCGCCGTCGGCCCCGCCGCACACCGTCCTCGAGGACGTGCTCGGTCTCGCGATCGGCGTCTTCCTCGCCTCCCTCGGCCTCTTCCTGCTCCAAGAGGTCGGTGCGGTCACCGGTGGCACCGCCGGCCTCTCACTGCTGCTCAGCTATGCGATGCCCGTGCCGTTCGGTGTGCTCTTCGTCGCGATCAACCTGCCGTTCTTCGTCCTCGCGTTGCTGCAGAAGGGGTGGGCGTTCACCCTGCGGAGCCTGGGTGCCGTCGTCGTGGCCGCCCTGGCGACGCCGCTGCACGGCCGGTGGCTGGGAGTCGCCTCGATCGACGAGGTGTACGCCGTCGTCGCCGGCAACGTGCTCGCCGGGATGGGGCTGCTGGCGCTGTTCCGGCACGGCGCGAGCCTCGGTGGCTTCAGCGCCCTCGCCTTCATCGTGCAGGAGCGGTTCGGCTGGCGCGCCGGCTACGTCCAGATGAGCCTCGACGTGCTCGTCGTCGCGGCCGCGACGACGGTCGTCGACCCCGCCGCCGTGCTGCTCTCCGCGCTCGGCGCGGTCGTGCTCAACCTGGTCCTGGCCTTCAACCACCGCCCGGGCCGCTACATGGGGCTGTGACGCCGGCCCCTGACCAGGGCCCGTGACCTCTCTCGGCGCGCTCGGTGCGACGCAGGTCCGGGTGAGACGTCGGCGCGGAAATACATCGCGGCGCCACGCGCTTGTAGGGTTGAGAACTTGTGGCCGCACGGACTGCGACCGCGGGCGTTCATCCCAGGAGACCCAGGCGTGACAGACCAGCAGGACACCGGCCGCGAGGCCCATCTGGCGGAGCGCGAGATCGCGCACGAACAGGCCTTCGTAGACCGGGTCTACGCGCAGCTCGACAAGTCGGCGAAGGCCGCGCAGCAGCTCGCACTCGAGGGCCACGACCGCGGCCGGCTCGGCCATGAGGGCGGTCTGGTCGAGCGTGACGCGATGGTCTTCCAGGCGGCCAAGCGGATGGCCCAGCTCGACGCCGCCCACGAGGGGTTGGTCTTCGGCCGCCTCGACCTGCGGCCGGAGATCGACGGCGAGCCGCGCTACATCGGCCGCATCGGCCTGCGCGACGAGCACCGCGACTCCCTGCTCGTCGACTGGCGCGCCCCCGCGGCTGCCGTGTTCTACCAGGCCACCGCCGCCGAGCCGCACGGCGTCGTACGCCGCCGCGTGCTGCGCTGCACCGGCCCGCGGGTCGCGGGGCTGGAGGACGAGCTGCTCGACGGCTCGGTCGACACCGACCTGCCGATCGTCGGCGAGGGCGCACTGATCGCCCAGCTCTCCCGCGCACGCGATCGCACCATGCACTCCATCGTCGCCACCATCCAGGCCGAGCAGGACAAGGCCATCCGGGCGCCCGGCAAGGGCGTGGTGATGATCTCCGGCGGTCCGGGCGTCGGCAAGACGGTGGTCGCGCTGCACCGCGCCGCCTACCTGCTCTACACCGAACGGCGTCGCTACGAGGCCGGCGGCGTGCTGATCGTCGGTCCCTCGGGTGTCTTCATGCGCTACATCGAGCGGGTGCTGCCCTCCCTCGGGGAGACGGCCGTCGCGCTGCGCTCGCTGGGCGAGGTCGTCGACGGCGTGCGCGCGACCCGCCGCGACGAGCCCCAGGTGGCCGCGGTCAAGGGCTCGACCGCCATGGTGGAGGTGCTGCGCCGCACCTCGCGCCAGCAGGCGCCGGGCAGCCCCTCGGAGTTCCGGGTCTTCTACCGCGACGACCGGCTCGTGCTCGACCGCGGCCGGCTCGGCCAGATCCGCCGCCAGCTGATGGGCCAGGGCCGCCGCAACCGCCAGCTCAGCCGGGTGCCGCAGGCGCTGCTGGACGCGCTGTGGCGGCAGGTGCGCGGCGAGCGGGGCCGCGAGCGCGGCAAGGAGGCGTTCGTCGACGAGATGCTCGACAACCCCGACTTCCTCGACTTCGCCGCGGCCTGGTGGCCGCCGCTCGACGCCCGCACCGTGCTCGGCTGGCTGCGCGAGCCGGAGTTCCTGGCCCGGGTCGCCGACGGCGTACTCACCACCGAGCAGCAGCGCCTGCTGCTCAAGTCGTGGGAGGGCGCCAGCGACCTCGCGGTGGAGGACATCCCGCTGCTCGACGAGCTGCGCTACGCCATCGGCGACGTGCCGGAGCAGCCGGAGGACAAGCGCGACGTCGACCTCGCCGCCGGCCTCGGGATCAACGTCGAGGAGCTGATGACCGCCGCCGACCGCGAGTTCGCCTCCGGCCCGGCCTGGCGCCCGCCGACGCACCGGATCGACGACGACCCGTTCGCGCACGTGCTCATCGACGAGGCACAGGACCTCACCCCGATGCAGTGGCGGATGGTCGGCCGCCGGGGCCGCACCGCGTCGTGGACGATCGTCGGCGACCCGGCCCAGTCCTCGTGGCCGGTGCCGGCGGAGGCGGCCGCCGCGCGCGCCGAGGCGCTGGAGGGCAAGCCGATCCACGAGTTCCACCTCTCGACCAACTACCGCAACAGCGCGGAGATCTACGCCTTCGCCGCGGCGTACGCCGAGCGGGTGGGCCTCGACGCCGACCTCCCGACCGCGGTGCGGTCCACGGGCGTGGAGCCCGTGGAGATCACCGGCGTGGCCGACCTCGAGCGCGGGGTCCGTGAGGCTGTCACCGACCTGGCCGGCAAGGTGGCCGGCACCGTCGGCATCGTCGTGCCGGTCGCCCGGCGCTCCCAGGTCAACCGCTGGCTGGCCTCGTGGGAGGAGTTCGCCGCCGACGCGCCGCACGCCGCCGAGTCGGCCGAGGACTCCACCAAGCCGCCGTCGGGCGAGGACCGCATCGTCGTACTCACCGGACTCGACACCAAGGGCCTGGAGTTCGACGCGATCCTGGTCGTGCGCCCGCAGGAGATCGAGGACGAGTCGCCGACCGGCCGGGCCACGCTCTACGTCGTGCTCACCCGCGCCACGCAGCTGCTCACCACGATCAGCTGAGGGTTGTGACACGCCTGACCCCGTCTCGCGCGGGGAGGTCGTCACAACACTCGGGGTGGCGGCGCAACTAGGCTCAGCGCATGACTACGCACACGCTCACTGCCCGGGAAGCCATCGAGGCGATCCAGGGGCACGAGGCGTGGGCCATCATCCGGCGCTCCACACGGGCCGGCCAGCGGGACACCGTCGGTGTGCTGGGCGGGCGCCGCTGGGTCGCCGAGTCGATCCTCGACGTGCCGCTCGAGACCGGCGCTCCGGAGCCAGGCCGGCTGTGCGACCGGCTGGTCGCCATCCCGTTCCGGCAGGTGGCCGAGCGCGGCTTCGAGGCGCACGACGACGGCACCCCGCTCGTGGTGGTCGACGTCGACCAGGAGCTGGAGTTCAGCGTGGCGCAGGTGCTCGACGCGCTGCCGGTCGGCGAGGTCGAGTTCACCGACCGTGGCGGTTTCGAGACCTCCGACGAGGACTACGAGAAGATCGTCGAGACGATCATCAACGAGGAGATCGGCCAGGGCGAGGGAGCCAACCTGGTCATCGGCCGGCACTACCGCGCGGTCGTCGCCGACTGGGGCCCCGACAAGGCGCTCACCGTCTACCGCCGACTGCTCGAGCGTGAGCGGGGCGCCTACTGGACCTTCCTGTTCTTCACCGGCGACCGCTACCTGATCGGCGCCAGCCCGGAGCGCCACGTGTCGGTGCACGGCGGCGACGTGCGGATGAACCCCATCAGCGGCACCTTCCGCATCCCGCGCGACCCGGCCGTCGACGTCAAGGGCGAGCTGCTCTCCTTCCTGCAGGACGAGAAGGAGATCTACGAGCTCTTCATGGTCGTCGACGAGGAGCTGAAGATGATGTGCGACCTGTGCCACGAGGGTGGCCAGGTGCTCGGCCCGTTCCTCAAGCCGATGACCCACCTCATCCACACCGAGTACCTCCTCGCCGGGCGGTCGGACCGCGACGTGCGCGAGGTGCTGCGCGACACGATGTACGCCGCCACGGTCACCGGCTCGCCGGTCGAGAACGCCTGCCGGCTGATCAAGGCCTACGAGCCGGAGGGCCGCGGCTACTACGGTGCCGCGCTGGCCGTCATCGGCCGCGACCCGGAGGGCCAGCCGGTCATCGACAGCCCGATCGTGATCCGGTCGGCCGACGTCAGCCCGACCGGTCAGCTCAAGGTCACCGCCGGCGCCACGCTGGTGCGCGACTCCGACCCTGCCTACGAGGTCGCGGAGACCCACGCCAAGGCCGGCGGCATCCTGTCGGCGTTCGGTCTGGTGCCCCCGGCCCCGCAGCCGGAGGTCGACCTCGCCGAGCTGGTCGCCGACGAGGACGTGCTGCTCACCCTCAACGCCCGCAACCGCCGGCTCTCCACCTTCTGGCTCAACGACCAGGCCGGCTCCGCGCCCGACCCGCGGCTCGCGGGCAAGAGCGTGGTCATCCTCGACGGCGAGGACGACTTCGTGAACATGCTCCGGCACATCCTCGGTGTGCTGGGCATGACGTCGGAGGTGATCCGCCACGAGGACTACACCCCCGGGTGCCTCGACGGCTTCGACCTCGTCATCGTCGGTCCCGGCCCCGGTGACCCCCGCGACGACAGCGACCCGAAGATGGCCAACCTGCGGCACGCGGTCGGCACCCTCCTGGAGGCGGAGCGGCCGTTCCTCGCGGTGTGCCTCGGCCACCAGGCGCTGTGCCACCAGCTCGGCCTCGGCCTGCACTACAAGGACATCGTCTTCCAGGGCACCCAGTCGCCGGTGACCGTCGACGGCGACCCCTACCGGGTCGGCTTCTACAACACCTTCGTCGGCCGGGCGGGCGGAGCCGCCCTGCCGGACGGCGTCACGGTCGACGCCGACCCGGAGAGCGGCGACGTGCACGCCCTGCGCGGACCGCACTACCGCGGGATCCAGTTCCACGCCGAGTCCATCCTCACCGAGCGCGGCTACGACCTGCTGCACATGCTCGTCCGCGACGTACTCCTGGACTGATGCCCGACGTCGTCGTGGTCGACCACCACGACTCCTACACCTGGAACCTGGTGCACCTGGTCGCCGAGGTGAGCGGTGAGCTGCCGGCCGTCGTGCAGCACGACGAGGTCTCGCCCGAGGACGTGCTCGGCCACGAGTACGTCGTCCTCTCACCCGGCCCCGGGCACCCGGCGGTGCCGCGGGACTTCGCGGTGGGCACCGCGGTGCTGCGGGCGGCGACCCGCCCCGTGCTCGGGGTGTGCCTGGGCATGCAGGGCCTGGTGACGGCGTACGGCGGACGGGTCGACCGGATCGAGCCCGCCCACGGCGAGGTGGAGGCGATCACCCACGACGGTGACGGGCTGTTCGCCGGTGTGCCGTCGCCGTTCGCCGCGGTGCGCTACCACTCCCTGGCCGCGCTGACGCTGCCCGACTGCCTGGAGGTGACCGCCCGTGCCGCCGACGGCACCGTGATGGGGGTGCGCCACCGATCGCTGCCGCTCCAGGGCGTGCAGTTCCACCCCGAGTCGGTGCTGTCCGAGCACGGCGCATCGCTCATCGCGAACTTCCTGGGCCTGCCACGGTGAGCCCGGAGCGGGTCTTCGCCGAGGTCGCCGCCACGCAGCCGCGTTGCGTGTGGCTCGACGGGGGCGGTGCGCGCTCCTGGAGCGGCCGCCGCTCGCTCATCGGTTGGCTGGAGCGGTCCGACGTCTCACTGACCTACCGGGCCGCCACCCGCGAGGTCACCCGGCACGCCGACGGACGGTCCGAGGTCGTGGGTGACGACGTCTTCGACGTACTCACCCGTGAGCTGGCCTCCGGTGGGCAGTGGTTCGGCTACTTCGGCTACGCCGCCCGGCCGGACCTGCCGGCGCAGGCGTCGACCGACCCCGACGCGATGCCGGACGCGGTCTGGCTCCGGCCGTCCCACCTGCGGCTGTTCGAGCACACCGAGGGGCCGGCTGGGTCCCATGGGTCACAGGAATCACCGGTTAACCGGGGATTCCCGCACTTCTCGGCCTTTGCAACGCCCGAGAAGTTCAGCAATCACCGGTTAACCGGGGATTCCGCCGCCCCGCCCAGCTACCGCGCCGCCTTCGCCCGCGTCCAGGAGGCCCTGCGGGCGGGCGACTCCTACGAGACCAACCTGACCTACCGGATCACCGTCGAGGCGGACCTCGATCCAGCGCGGGCCTACCTGGACCTGCGGAGCATCAACCCGGCGCCGTACGCCGGCTTCCTCCAGCACGACGTCGAGGGCGCACCCGCGTGGCTGCTGAGCTCGAGCCCGGAGCGTTACGCGCTCATCGGCGCCGACCGCAGCCTGGAGACCCGGCCGATCAAGGGCACCACCCCGCGAGGGGCGACCCCGGAGGACGACGCCGCCA
>JAPSKJ010000120.1 GCA_031177735.1 Nocardioides sp. | reverse complement strand
CGGGCGCCGTGGTGGTCGAGGGCGGGCCCGGCCGGCGCCCCTCGACCGGTGAGCTGCTCGAGGCGATGCGCCGATGCGGTGCTGCCGAGGTGATCCTGCTGCCCAACGACCACGACAGCGTCCGGGCCGCCGAGGCCGCCGCCCGCACCGCCGAGGCCGACGGCGACCTCCGCGTCGCCGTCATCCCGACCCACGCGCAGGTGCAGGGCATCGCGGCGCTGGCCGTCCACGAGCCCGGCCGGCCCTTCGACCGCGACGTGCTGGAGATGACCGCGACCGCCCGGCACGCCCGCCACGGCGCGGTGACCGTGGCGGCCAAGCGGGCGATGACCATGGCCGGGCCGTGCGAGGTCGGCGACGTGCTCGGCGTGATCGACGGTGACTTCATCCGGGTGGGTGACGACCTCGCCGAGGTGGCCGTCGACGTGCTCGCCCGCCTGGTGGGAGGCGGTGGTGAGCTGGTCACCGTGGTCTCGGGGCGCGACGACGCGGGCGGCGTGCTCGCAGAGCACTGCCGGGCGTGGCTGGAGCAGCACCACCCGACTGTCGACGTCGTGGTGTACGACGGCGGGCAGGAGCGCTACCCGCTCCTGGTCTCGGTCGAGTAGCCGCAGGAGGGGCACGATGGCCATCACCGTCGACTCGCCGATCGAGTCGGTCCTGGGCGGCACCAAGAAGGCCGACAAGTTCGTCAAGGGCCTCGGCCTGCGCACCGTGGGCGACCTGCTGCACCACTTCCCGCGGCGCTACCTGGAGACCGCCAAGCTCAGCGACCCCGACGTCCACGAGGGCGCCGCGCTCGCCGTCGTCGGCGAGGTGGTGAAGTCCGAGCTCATCCCCTATCGCGACAGACGCACCGGCCACACCGCCTACCGGGTGCAGGTGCGGCTGCGCACCGACACCGTCCAGCTGTCGATGACGTTCTTCTCCAAGAAGAAGCACATCGCGGAGTACCACGAGCGCCGCCTCGCCCCGGGCAAGCGTGGCGTCTTCTTCGGCAGGGCCGGCACGTTCAAGGGGGAGTGGCAGCTCACCAATCCCACGATGGTGCTCTTCGGCGACCCCTCGGACAGCGCCGACGACGCCGCGATGGTCGTCGAGGAGCAGTCGGCGCTCTTCCCGATCTACCCCCTCACCGCCGGCCTGGAGACCTTCGACGTCAGCCGGGCCGTGCGGTTCGCCCGCAGCGTCGTCGCCGGGCTGTGGGACCCGATCCCCGAGGAGATCCGCGAGGAGTACGCCGTCCTCGACCTGCGCACCGCGCTCGACTGGATCCACGCACCGGACGACTTCGGCCAGGTCACGCGCGCCCAGCAGCGCTTCCGCTTCGCCGAGGCGCTCGTGCTGCAGCTGGTGCTGGGTCGCCGCCGTCGGGTGCTGCGCGCGCTCGGCGCCCAGGCGCGCCCCGGCCGCAGCGGCGGCATCCTCGACGCCTTCGACGCCCGGCTGCCGTTCGAGCTGACCAGCGGCCAGCGGACGGTGGGGGAGGAGATCGCCCGCGACCTGGCCGAGCCGCACCCGATGAACCGCCTGCTCCAGGGCGAGGTCGGGTCCGGCAAGACCCTGGTCGCCCTGCGGGCGATGCTCCGCGTGGTCGACTCCGGAGGCCAGGCCGCCCTGCTGGCGCCCACCGAGGTGCTCGCCCAGCAGCACCACCGCTCCATCACCGCCATGCTCGGCGACCTCGCTCGGGCCGGCGAGATCGGCGCGGCCGACCAGGCCACCCGGGTGGAGCTGCTGACCGGGTCGATGTCGAAGACGCAGCGGCGCGAGCCGCTCCTGCGCGTGGCCAGCGGCGAGGCCGGCATCGTCATCGGCACCCACGCGCTGCTGCAGGAGCAGGTCTCCTTCGCCGACCTCGGACTCGTCGTGGTCGACGAGCAGCACCGGTTCGGGGTCGAGCAGCGCGCGGCCCTGACCGACAAGGCCGGCTCGCCACCGCACGTGCTGGTCATGACCGCCACCCCGATCCCGCGCACCGTCGCCATGACGGTCTTCGGCGACCTGGAGGTCTCGACGCTGACCGAGCTGCCCGCCGGCCGGGCGCCCATCCAGACCAACGTGGTGCCGCTGGCCGAGCAGCCCGGTTGGATCGCCCGGGCCTGGCAGCGGGTCCGCGAGGAGGTGGAGAAGGGCCACCAGGTCTACGTCGTGTGCCCGCGGATCAGCGGGGACGAGCACGAGCAGGGCGAGCAGGACACGGTCGACGTCGATGACGAGGGCCGCACGCTCGCCGCACCGTCGGCGCTCGCGGCGGTCGACCAGATCGCGCCGATGCTGACCGACGGGCCGCTGGCCGGCCTGGCCGTCGGCGTACTCCACGGGCGGCTGGCGCCGGACGAGAAGGAGCGCACCATGCGGGCCTTCGCGGCGGGCGAGATCGACGTGCTCGTCTCCACCACCGTCATCGAGGTCGGCGTGGACGTGCCCAACGCCACGGCCATGGTGGTGCTCGACGCCGACCGCTTCGGGGTCTCCCAGCTGCACCAGCTGCGCGGGCGCGTGGGCCGTGGCGGGCTGCCCGGGCTGTGCCTGCTCGTCACCCGCACCGAGCTCGGCACACCGGCCCGCGACCGGCTCGACGCGGTGGCGCGCACGACCGACGGCTTCGAGCTCTCCCGCGTCGACCTGGAGCAGCGGCGCGAGGGTGACGTCCTCGGTGCCGCGCAGTCCGGCTACCGTTCGAGCCTGGAGAGCCTGCGGGTGCTTCGCGACGAGCGCACCATCGTGGCGGCCCGCGAGGCTGCCGAGCGGCTGCTCGACGACGACGTCGAGCTGCGGGGTGCGGCGCTGCTGGGCGAGCTCGTCACGCAGATGGAGCGCTCGGTGGAGTCGACCTACCTAGAGAAGACGTGAGCCGGGGGATGACGCGGATCATCGGGGGGAGCGCCGGGGGGCGTCGCATCGCGACACCCCGGGGTGCGGCCACGCGGCCCACGAGCGACCGGGTTCGCGAGGCGCTGTTCTCGGCGGTCGAGGCCTGGTGCGGGTCGCTGCAGGGGTTGCGCTTCCTCGACCTCTACGCCGGCTCGGGAGCCGTCGGGCTCGAGGCGTGGTCGCGCGGCGCCGGCGTGGTCACGTTGGTCGAGTCCGACCGGCGGACGGCCTCGGTGATCGCCACCAACGCCCGCACCCTCGGGTTCAGCCGTGCCAGCGTCATCGCCACCAGCGTCCGCGCCGCCCTGCAGAGCCCGCCCCCGGCGCCCTACGACGTGGTCTTCCTCGACCCGCCCTACCCGCTGCCCGACGACGCCGTCGCGGCCGACCTGGCCCAGCTCGCCGCCGGAGGCTGGCTGGTGCCCGGCGCGCTGGTGGTCGTCGAGCGCTCCTCCCGCAGCGCCGAGCCCCGGTGGCCCGACGGGTTCGCCGAGGTGCGCAGCCGACGCTACGGCGAGACGACGCTGTGGTACGCCGAGGCGCCCGAACCCGACGCCTGACACGACCCGGTCGAGCCGCCCGCTAGCGTGGCCCCATGCGTCGCGCGGTCTGTCCCGGCTCCTTCGACCCCGTCACCAACGGGCACATCGACATCATCCGCCGGGCCTCCGGGCTCTTCGACGAGGTGGTCGTCGCCACCGGCACCAACGTGTCGAAGAGCCGCCTGTTCGCCCCCGAGGAGCGCCTGCAGATGCTCGAGCAGGCGACCGAGCACCTCGACAACGTGCGCGTCGCCGGCTTCGGCGGCCTGATCGTCGACTTCTGCCGCGAGATCGGCGCGGTCGCGATCGTCAAGGGCCTGCGCGGGGCGACCGACTTCGACTACGAGCTGCCGATGGCGCAGATGAACTCCCACCTGACCGGCGTGGAGACCATCTTCCTGCCCGGCGCGAGTCGCAACGCGTTCGTCTCCTCCAGCCTCATCAAGGAGGTGGCCGGCCTCGGCGGCGACATCAGCGCCTTCGTGCCGCCCTTCGTGGCCGAGCGGCTCACCGCCAGGCTCGCGCAGCGCTCGTCACCGGCGTAGTCGGGGCGCGTTTTGCTGCTGCCGTCGCCCGACGGTTACGATTCACGACGATCTGTTGGAGCTCTATCCGGAAGTGATCCTCTGACCAGCCTGGACCCGAGAGCGCCGCTCGTGCTCGACACCCGCGAGCTCGGCCGCCGCCCGGGGTCCCAGCGTCAGATGTCGCGGACGGTGCCAGCACCAGCCGATCTGGGCATCGAAGTCCTCCGTGTCCCGGAGGGGTCGCCGGTCGAGCTCGACCTGCGCCTCGAAGCGGTCATGGAAGGCGTCCTGGTCACGGGTGAGGCGCGAGCCGATCTCGCGGGCGAGTGCGTGCGGTGCCTGGAGCCGATCGACGACGAGCTCGACGTCCGGTTCCAGGAGCTGTTCATGTACGACGACTCCCGCAGCGCCCAGGACGCCCGAGAGTCGGAGGACGACGAGGTCAGCATGCTCGAGGGCGACCTGCTCGACCTGGAGCCGCTGCTGCGGGACGCGGTGGTGCTCGCACTGCCGTTCCAGCCGCTGTGCCAGGACGACTGTCCAGGACTGTGCGCCGAGTGCGGTGCTCGCCTGGCGGACGATCCCGGCCACAGTCACGAGGCTGCGATCGACCCGCGCTGGACCGCGCTGACCAAGCTCGAGAAGCAGGGCGACGAAGACTGAACGGCCGGACCCGGTCGGACGAAGATGTGGCCGGATTCCCCCGGTCGATGTGTGAGGAGAGAACAGTGGCTGTTCCGAAGCGGAAGATGTCGCGTAGCAACACGCGTCACCGTCGTTCGGCGTGGAAGGCCGTCGCGCCGACCCTGGTGACCTGCGCGAACCCCGCGTGCGGCGCCAAGCACCTGCCCCACCGCGCGTGCGGCGAGTGCGGCCAGTACGGCGCCAAGGCGGACCGTCGCCAGGTCCTCTGACCCGGATCCGACGACCCACCGCAGCGCGCTGAGCAACTATCCGGAGCTGCGCCGAGCGCTCGGGGATCCGACCCTGGACCCCGAGCTGCTCGAGCGCGCCCTCACCCACCGCTCGTTCGCCTACGAGAACGGCGGGCTGCCCACCAACGAGCGGCTCGAGTTCCTCGGCGACGCCGTCCTCGGTGTCGTCGTGACCGAGACGCTCTACCTCGCCCACCCCGACCTCTCCGAGGGCCGGTTGGCGAAGCTGCGCGCTGCGGTCGTCAACGCCCGTGCCCTGGCCGAGGTCGGCCGGGGCATCGGCCTGGGTGACCACATCAAGCTCGGCCGCGGCGAGGAGGCCACCGGCGGGCGCAACAAGGCCTCGATCGTCTCCGACACCGTCGAGGCCGTGATCGGTGCCGTCCATCTCTCCGGCGGTATCGAGACCTCCGCGACGGTGGTGCACCGCCTCTTCGACCCGCTGATCGAGGCGGCCTCCGCCCTCGGCGCGGGCCTGGACTGGAAGACCTCCCTGCAGGAGCTGGCCGCCGAGCGTGGGCTCGGGGTGCCGGAGTACGTCATCGCTGCGGAGGGACCCGATCACCTGAAGACCTTCACCGCGCAGGTGCGGGTCGGTGGTGGGCTGTACGGCAACGGCGTCGGCCGCTCCAAGAAGGAGGCCGAGCAGGCGGCCGCGGAGACGGCGTACGGCGAGATCGCCGCGGCGACCGCAGCCGCAGCGGACCCCAGCGCGCCGCTGCCCGACATCAGCGGCGACGCCGGCTCGCCGGCCGCTCCCACCGAGTAGCGCGACGTGCCCGAGCTCCCCGAGGTCGAGGTCGTCCGACTGGGCCTGGAGCGCCACGTCGTCGGCGCGGCGATCACTGCCGTCGAGGTGCTCCACCCGCGGCCGGTGCGCCGCGATCCCCGCGGCCCCGAGGGCTTCGCCGCAGCCCTGACCGCCCGCACCGTCACCGCAGCCCGGCGCCGGGGCAAGTACCTCTGGCTCCCGCTCGACAACGGCGACGCGCTCCTCGGCCACCTGGGCATGAGCGGCCAGATGCTGGTGCAGCCGGCCGGCGCCCTCGCCGAGCGCCACCTGCGCGTGCGCTTCGTCCTCCACAACGGCACCGAGCTGCGCTTCGTCGACCAGCGCATGTTCGGTGGCCTGGCCGTGAGCGCCGGGGGAGCGGACCTCCCACCCGAGATCGCCCACATCGCCCGCGACCCGCTCGACCCGGACTACGACGACGCCGAGTTCGTCCGGCGGGTCCGGCGCTCGACCTCCGGCATCAAGCGGTTGCTGCTGGACCAGACGGTCGTCTCCGGCGTCGGCAACATCTACGCCGACGAGGCGCTGTGGCGCACCCGCCTGCACGGTGAGCGGCCAGGCAACCGGCTGACCGCCACCCAGGCGCGCGAGCTGCTCGCGCACGTCCGCGAGGTGATGGGGGAGGCGCTCGCGCAGGGCGGCACGTCCTTCGACGCCCTCTACGTCAACGTCAACGGTGAGTCCGGCTACTTCGACCGGTCCCTGCACGCCTACGGGCGCGAGGACGAGCCCTGCGACCGGTGCGCGACACCGATGCGACGGGTCGCGTTCATGAACCGGTCGTCGTACTTCTGCCCCACCTGTCAGCCGCCGCCACGGCGGCGCCGGA
>JAPSKJ010000005.1 GCA_031177735.1 Nocardioides sp. | reverse complement strand
CGTGTCCTCCGGCTGAGCCAGCGCCACGAGGGCCTGCCCCAGCGTCTCGGCGTCGGTCATGGTGGGCACATTAGGAGCGGGACGTGACGCTCGCTACAGAGTGTGAGGTTTCCGACCCGGCCGGCGGGGTGCGTTTTGGGCCCGTGGCGACGTTCACGCGCCATCCACCCGCGCGCCACCACCGCGCCACGGCGTGGGCGCATCGTGGGGTCATGAGGATCGCGCTCGTCACCGAGAGCTTCTACCCCGCGGTCGACGGCACGACGACCACCATGAAGGCCGTCGCCGACCGCCTCATCGACCTGGGCCACCAGGTCCATCTGATCGCGCCCGGCCCTGGCCTCAGCACCTACCGCGGCGCCCCGGTCACCCGGATCAGCCCGCTGGCGAAGCCGGGCTCGCAGGTGCGCGGCGCCCTCGCCGACATCGACCCCGACATCGTGCACGTGGCCAGTCCCGGCCGGGTCGGCCGCAAGGCGCTCAAGCACGCCCGCCGGATGGACCTGCGGACCCTGGTGGTCCAGCAGTCGCCGGTCTCTGACGTCACCGCCGACGTGTGGCGCACCCAGGTCGCCGAGCGCGCCGACGAGGTGGTGGTGACCGCGTCGTGGATGGTCGACCGGCTCGCCCGCCTCGACGTCGCGGCCCACCTGTGGGTACCCGGTGTCGACGCCGCCGCGTTCACCCCCGCGCTGCGCGACCCGTGGCTGCACGACCGGTGGGCGCAGGCGCGCTCCCCGCACGGACCCCGGGTGGTGGTGGGCTACGTCGGGAGCCTGCACAAGCGCCACGGCGTACGACGCCTTGCCGACCTCAACGCCGTGCGCGGGATCCGTCCCGTGGTGATCGGGGACGGCCCGCAGCGGGGTTGGCTCGAGGACCGCCTGCCGGGCGCGAAGCTCCTCGGCCCGCTGGCCACCGGTGACCTGACCGTCGCGCTGGCCTCCCTCGACGTGCTCGTCCACCCCGGCGAGTGGGAGACCTGCTGCCACATCCTGCGCGAGGCGGCCGCCAGCGGCGTGCCGGTGGTCGCGCCCCGGTCCGGTGGCGCGGCCGAGGTGGTCCACAACCTCGAGACCGGCGTGCTCTACCAGCCCACCGACCCCGAGGGGCTCCCCCGTGCCGTCGACGCCGTGGCGAGCGACTGCCGTCGCGAGCTGCTGGGGCGCCGGGCCCGCGAGGTGGCGCTGGAGCGGGACTGGACCACCGCTGTGGACGAGCTGTTCGCCCGCCACTACCAGGGTGCGCACCACCACGTCGCCTGATCCAGACCGCTCGCCCGCCGCCTTGTGTCCTCAGTTAGGCTGCCCTAACCTGGGGCGTTGGCCCGGAACTGCCTGGTAACCGGGGATTTGTCACACGCCCCCGAAGGCGATGGTGGGCGGAATGGCGAGTAGCCTGCCATCTCGTGGCAACCACGTCTCTCGTCCGAGGAGCGCGAGCTGCGCGCTCGACCATCGCTCTGAAGCTGCTGATGGCAGTCAGCGGCATCATCTTCATCGGCTACGTGCTGGTGCACATGTACGGCAACCTCAAGGCGTTCGCCGGGCACGATGCCTTCAACGAGTACGCCCACCACATCCGCGAGATCGGTGAGCCGCTGCTGCCGCACGAGGGCTTCCTGTGGATCGTCCGCATCGGCCTGCTCGTCTCCCTCGTCGTCCACGTGGTCTGCGCGTTCATCCTGTGGCGGCGCGCCGCCGCAGCGCGACCGGTCAAGTACCAGGTGAAGAAGAACGTCGCCTCCTCGCTCTCCTCGCGCACGATGCGCTGGGGCGGTCTGGCGCTGCTGCTCTTCGTGATCTGGCACCTGATCCACTTCACCGTCGGCAAGGTCAACCCGGCCGGCGGTGCGACCAACGACCCGTACAACCTGATGGTCGACAGCTTCGAGACCTGGTGGATGACCGTCATCTACCTGTTGGCGATGGTCGCCCTCGGCCTCCACCTCCACCACGGCACCTTCAGCGCGCTGCAGACCCTCGGTTTCACCAACACGACCTCGTCGCGCCAGCGGGCGCGCCTGGCCGGCTGGGTGCTGGCGGTCGTGATCGCCGGCGGCTTCTCGCTGACCCCCCTGTTCATCCTCTTCGGCGTCATCCAGTAAGGAACCCACTCGATGGCTCTCACCGTCCTGCCCGGCCTGACTCCCACCAACGAGCCGCCGGTCCAGAAGTCCGACGACGCCGCCGGCTACTACGTCCTCGGCGACAAGCTGGTCGACGCCAAGGCGCCGACCGGCCCCATCTCCGAGCGCTGGACCACGCGCAAGTTCGAGAACCGCCTGGTCAACCCGGCCAACCGCCGCAAGCTCAACGTCATCATCGTCGGCACCGGCCTGGCCGGTGGCGCCGCCGCGGCCACGCTCGGCGAGGCGGGCTACAACGTGAAGGTGTTCTGCTACCAGGACTCCCCGCGTCGTGCCCACTCGATCGCCGCCCAGGGTGGCATCAACGCGGCGAAGAACTACAAGGAGGACGGCGACTCGGTCTACCGCCTCTTCTACGACACGGTGAAGGGTGGCGACTACCGGGCCCGGGAGTCGAACGTCTACCGCCTGGCCGAGGTCAGCGCCAACATCATCGACCAGTGCGTCGCACAGGGCGTCCCGTTCGCGCGTGAGTACGGCGGCCTCCTCGACAACCGCTCCTTCGGTGGCGTGCAGGTCTCCCGCACCTTCTACGCACGTGGCCAGACCGGCCAGCAGCTGCTCCTCGGCGCCTACCAGGCGCTGGAGCGGCAGGTGGCGGCCGGCACCGTGGAGGAGTTCACGCGCCACGAGATGCTCGAGCTCATCGTCGTCGAGGGCCGGGCCCGCGGCATCATCGCCCGCAACATGGTGACCGGCGAGATCGAGACCCACACCGCCGACGTCGTCGTCCTCGCCACGGGCGGCTACGGCAACGTCTTCTTCCTCTCCACCAACGCGATGGGGTCCAACGTCACCGCCACGTGGCGCGCCCACCGCAAGGGCGCCTACATGGCCAACCCCTGCTACACCCAGATCCACCCCACCTGCATCCCGGTCACCGGCGCGCACCAGTCGAAGCTGACGCTGATGTCGGAGTCGCTGCGCAACGACGGCCGCGTCTGGGTGCCGAAGAAGGCGGAGGACTGCGACAAGGACCCGCGCGAGATCCCCGAGCAGGACCGCGACTACTTCTTGGAGCGCATCTACCCCGCCTTCGGCAACCTGGTCCCCCGCGACATCGCCTCCCGCGCCGCGAAGTACATGTGCGACGAGGGCCGCGGCGTCGGACCGGCGATCGAGGAGATCGGCCCCGACGGTGAGAAGCGGATGGTGCGTCGCGGTGTCTACCTCGACCTCACCGACGCCATCCGCCGGCTGGGCAAGGACAAGGTCGAGGAGAAGTACGACAACCTCCTCGACATGTACGAGCGGATCACGGGCGAGAACCCCTACGAGGTGCCGATGCGCATCTACCCCGCCGTGCACTACGTCATGGGCGGGCTCTGGGTCGACTACGAGCTGCAGACGAACATCCCGGGCCTGTACTGCGCGGGCGAGGCGAACTTCTCCGACCACGGCGCCAACCGCCTGGGCGCGTCCGCGCTCATGCAGGGCCTGGCCGACGGCTACTTCGTCCTGCCGAACACGATCCGCGACTACCTCGCCGACGGCCCGTTCCCGCCGGTCGACGAGAACCACCCTGCGGTCGTCGAGGCCAAGCAGGCCGTGCAGGAGCGCATCGACACGCTGCTCTCGATCAACGGCACCCGCACGGTCGACTCGATCCACCGCGAGCTCGGCTCGATCATGTGGGAGTACTGCGGCATGGAGCGGAGCAAGGAGGGCCTGATCAAGGCCATCGGCCTGATCCGTGAGCTGAAGAAGGAGTTCTGGACCAACGTCAGGGTCCTCGGCTCCGCCGCCAACATCAACCAGGACCTCGAGCGGGCCGGCCGCGTCGCCGACTTCCTCGAGCTGGGTGAGCTCATGTGCATCGACGCGCTCAACCGGCGCGAGTCCTGCGGCGGTCACTTCCGGGCCGAGTCGCAGACCGAGGACGGCGAGGCGCTGCGTCACGACGACGAGTTCGCCTACGTCGCGGCATGGGAGTGGGGCGGCGAGGACGGCGCGCCGATCCTCCACAAGGAAGACCTGATCTACACCGCCATCGAGATGAAGCAGAGGTCGTACAAGTAATGAAGCTGACGCTCAAGATCTGGCGCCAGGCGGACGCCACGTCGGCCGGGGCCATGCACACCTATGAGCTCGATGGCGTGTCGGCGGACATGTCCTTCCTGGAGATGCTCGACCTGCTCAACGAGCAGCTCGTCACCTCCGGCGAGGAGCCGGTGGCCTTCGACTCCGACTGTCGTGAGGGCATCTGCGGCACGTGCTCGCTGATGATCAACGGACAGGCCCACGGCCCCGAGGTGACCACCACCTGCCAGCTGCACATGCGCTCGTTCAAGGACGGCGACGTCATCACCGTCGAGCCGTGGCGCGCCGCCTCGTTCCCGGTGCTCAAGGACCTCGTCGTCGACCGCTCCGCGTTCGACCGGATCATCCAGTCCGGCGGGTACATCTCCGCCAACACCGGCTCGGCACCCGAGGCCAACTCCGTGCCGGCGCCTCGGGACAAGGCGATGCGCGCCTTCAACGTGGCCACCTGCATCGCCTGCGGTGCCTGCGTGGCGGCCTGCCCCAACGGCTCCGCCTCGCTGTTCCTGGGCGCGAAGATCACCCACCTCGGTGAGCTGCCCCAGGGGCAGCCGGAGCGCTACTCCCGCGTGGTCGACATGGTCGGCCAGCACGACCACGAGGGCTTCGGCGGGTGCACCAACATCGGCGAGTGCGCCGCGGCGTGCCCGAAGGAGATCCCGCTCGACGTGATCTCCCAGCTCAACAAGGACCTGCGCACCGCGCTCAAGCAGGGCCGCTGACGCACCACGTTCGACGCAAGCGAGGGCCGCTCCCCACGGGGAGCGGCCCTCGTCGCATGCGGAGGGGTTTCGCCGTCAGCGGCTGCGGAGGGCCCGAGCACCCAGCCGGGCGAAGACCACGCCGAGGCCGAGGTTGACGACGATGAGCACGCTGTGGGCGATCCAGTAGCCCTGCGGGCGGTCCTCACCCGAGGAGTGCGCCTCGTAGAGGTTCTTGGCGAACATCGCCCAGGTGAGGAAGTTCCAGACGGCCACGCCGACCAGGAACCAGCCGTGCTTCTTCTCCAGCTTCACGCGGTTGCTCTCCTCCGGTGGGAACTGCCTGGGCGGACGCGCTCAGCGGCGAGCACTGGCGCGGAGGGCGAAGTCGTGGGTCGGCCGCCAGCCCGCGCGCTCGTCGTGCACGTAGAGGTGGAACTCGACGACGTCGAAGCGGCACTCGAAGGCGGCCAGCTCGTCGAAGGCACGGTCCAGCGCCTGCTGGGGTAGGTCGTGGGCGACCGTCACGTGCGGGTGGTAGGGGAAGCTGAGATCGACGTCGAGGGGTCCGCTGCGGACGGCGCCGGCCAGCTGCTCGCACTGGGAGATGCCCTCGACGACCGCGACGAAGACCACCGGCGAGACGGGCCGGAAGGTGCCGGTGCCGCGCAGGTGCACCTCGAACGCGTCGACGGTGGCCGCGACCGCCTCGAGGTGCGCCTCGACGTCGGGCAGCACCTCGGGCGCGATGACGGTGGGCGGCACCAGGGTGATGTGCGTCGGGATCCGGGAGGCGGTCTCGTCACCCACGGCCGCGCGGTAGTCCTGGAGCTGGGTTGCCCACGGCTCCGGGATGGCGACGGCGACGCCGATCGTGACCACGACTGCGACCTTACTGGGCGACCGGAACGGGCGGCACGAAGCCGACCCGGTCGTAGACGTCCCGCAGGGTGGCGCGAGCGACCGCGCCGGCCTTCTCCGCGCCCCGAGCGAGCACCTGGTCGAGGTGGTCACGGTCCTCGAGCAGCGCGAACGTGCGGTCACGGAACGGCGTCACGAACTCCACCACCACCTCGGCGAGGTCCTTCTTGAAGTCGCCGTAGCCACGGCCGGCGTACTGCTCCTCGAGCTCGGGGATGGAGCGGCCGGAGAGCGCGGAGTAGATGGTGAGCAGGTTGCTGACGCCGGGCTTCTTCTCCTCGTCGAAGACCACCTCGGCGCCGGAGTCGGTGACCGCGCTCATGATCTTCTTCGCGGTGGCCCTCGGCTCGTCGAGCACGTCGATCAGGCCGCTGGGGCTGGACGCCGACTTCGACATCTTCGCCGTCGGCTCCTGGAGGTCCATGATCTTCGCGGTGGCCTGCGGGATGTAGGGCTCGGGAAGTCGGAAGGTCTTCTTGAAGCGGTGGTTGAACCGCTGGGCCAGGTCACGGGTCAGCTCGAGGTGCTGACGCTGGTCCTCCCCGACCGGGACGTACGCCGGCCGGTAGAGCAGGATGTCGGCCGCCATCAGCATCGGGTAGGTGAACAGGCCGACGCCGACGTTGCCCTCACCGAGCTTGGCGGACTTGTCCTTGAACTGGGTCATCCGGCGCGCCTCACCGAAGCCGGTCAGGCACTGCAGCACCCACGCCAGCTGGGCGTGCTCGGGCAGGTGGCTCTGCATGAAGATCGCCGACTTCTCCGGGTCGACGCCCGCCGCCAGCAGCTGGGCCACCGAGCGCAGCGACCGCTCGCGCAGCGCCTTGGGGTCGTGCTCGACGGTGATGGCGTGCATGTTGGCGATGAAGAAGAACGGCTCGAACTCGTCCTGCAGCGCCGCCCACTGCCGCACCGCACCCAGGTAGTTGCCGAGGTGGATGGTGTCGGACGTCGGCTGGATCCCGGAGAGGATCCGCGGCCGCGCCGCGGGAGTGGGGCTGACGGACATGGCTCCATTCTCGCCGATGCGGGGCGCGCACCCCGCAGCGGGTTCATCTCGCCACTCGGCTCCGCCGCCGGCGGGCGCCCTGACCGGCCGGCCGGCGCCGGCGGGGCGCGCTCAGGCCCGAGCGGGAGTGCGCCGGTGCACCGCTGCGCTCCACAGCAGCATCACGACGCCGAGGACCGCCAGTCCCCCACCCACCAGGGCGGTCGAGCGGTAGCCGTAGCCCCACGCGATGACGACGCCGCCGAGCCACGCGCCGAGGGCGTTGGCGATGTTGAGCGCGGCGTGGTTCATCGCGGCGCCGAGGGTGACGGCGTCGCCGGCGACGTCCATCAACCGGATCTGCAGGTTGACCGCGACCACCGAGCCGATGGTGGTGGTCAAGAAGACGGCCGGGAGCAACAGCCAGCCGTGCGGCGCGGCCAGCCACACCACGCCCATGATCACCACGGAGGCGACGCTGAAGAGCAGCAGCGTGCGGAAGACCGACCAGCGGGCCAGCTCGCCGGCCACGGCCGTGCCGACCACCATGCCGAGGCCGAGTGCCAGCACGAAGACCGGCACGGTGCTCTCGGCGAGGCCGGCGACGTCGGGGACGATCTTGCCGATGTAGGAGTAGACCGCGAAAAGACCGCCGAAGCCGACGGCACCGGCGACCATCGTCAGCCAGACCTGGGTGTTGGTGAAGAAGGCGCGGGCCTCGCTGCGCCCGGTCGCCTCCCGGTTGCCCGGCGTGTTGGGCACCACCGCGGCGACGAGCGCCACGGTGATGAGCGCGAGCACGGCAGCGACGACGTAGGTCGCGCGCCAGCCCACGTGCTGGCCCAGCCAGGTCGCGGCGGGCACGCCGACCACGTTGGCCACGGACAGGCCGAGCATGACGCTCGCGACCGCCCGGCCGCGGCGCTCCGCCGTGACCAGGCCGGCCGCGACGAGCGAGGCCACCCCGAAGTAGGCGCCGTGCGGGAGGCCGTCGAGGAACCGCGCCGCCATGAGCACCTCGTAGTTGGGCGCGATCGCGGAGAGCAGGTTGAAGACGGCGTACACGCCCATCAGGCCGAGGAGCATCGGCCGGCGCGGGAGGTGGGCGCCGAGGAAGGCGAGGATCGGGACCCCGACCACGACGCCGACGGCGTAGGCGGAGATCACGTGGCCGGCGGTCGGCACCGAGATGTCGACGCCCTCGGCGATCTGCGGGAGGACACCCATCGTCATGAACTCGGTGGTGCCGATCGCGAACCCGCCGATCGCCAGCGCCAGGATGGCGAGGGTCACGCGACCGGTGCTCAGCGGCTGGTCATCGACATGCAGGGGTGCGTCGGTGGCAGTCACGCAGGTCCAACCGGCCCGGGGTGCGGACTATTCCCTGGTCCGCATAGCGATCCGGCGGGGCCGCGCATCGCCGTCTCCCGACCGCGGCGGGTCAGCCCGCCAGGTGTCCCCACTCACCGGCCAGCTCGGACCAGTGACCCGTCGCGGCGACCTCGCCGTCGACCAGCACCACCACCCGGTCCGCCAGGGCGAGAGCGGCTCGCTTGGAGGTGGCTCCGATGACGGTGGCCTTGCGCGCGCGGAGCTTGTCCCACAGCTCGATCTCGGTGGCGGCGTCGAGCGCGCTGGAGACGTCGTCGGCGAGCAGCAGCTCGGACTCGGTCGCCAGGGCGCGAGCCAGTGCGAGGCGCTGGACCTGGCCGCCCGAGAGGCGCACACCCCGGTGGCCGACGACCGCGTCCGGTCCGCCGGCCTCGGCGACGTCCGACTCCAGCCGGGCGTCGGAGACCGGCCCGCGGAAGGGCCGGTCGAAGCCGAGCTGGACGTTGTCGGTGAAGCTGCCGGACAGCACCCTGGGCACCTGCGCCACGTGGGCGACCTGGGCGGGACGCAGGAACGCCTCAGCGTCGTCGACCTCCTCGCCGTTCCAGCGGACCGAGCCGTGGTGGTCGACCAGGCCGGCGAGGGCGGAGAGCAGGCTCGACTTGCCGGAGCCGACCTGCCCGAGCAGCAGGACCAGCTCGCCCGCCTCGACGGTGAGGTCGACGCCGCTGACGCCGATCGTGCCGTCATCGTGGATCGCGGTGAGGCCGGAGACCTCCAGGCGCGTGAGCGGCGTGCGTGCCGGCGACTGCGGCGCCGGCGCGTCGCCGCTGACGAGGTCGACGCCCTGGGGCAGGTCCATCAGGTCGGTGCCGCCGGCGTAGGCGCTCATCACCTGCTGCCAGGCACGCGTGCCGGGCGCCTCGGTCACGACCGCACCGGCCACGCGGCCGAACCAGTCGAAGCCGTTGACGGCATTGGCGACCAGCAGCGCCGTGGCCAGGCCCCACACACCCCACAGGTACGCCGCCCAGGCGGTGACCACGCCGAGCTGGACCATCACCATCGGAATGCCGTCGAGCAGCGCCTGGACGCGGTGCTCGAAGACCGCGGCCCGCACCCGGCCACCGTCGACCCGGTGCAGGTGAGCGTGGACCTGCGGGGTGCGGGCGGCCAGCTTCACCGTGCGCGCCGACTCCAGCGACGACACCAGCGCGCGGCCGAACCGGGCGCGGGCGGCCGAGGACTTCGCCGCCGACCGGCCCGCGATCGGGCGACCGATCGCGGAGGCCAGGGCGGCGGAGACCATGACCGCCACGAGGACGCCGCCGGCCAGCGCGGTGCCGGCCACCACCATGGTCACCACGGCGATGAGGATCGCGTTGGTGAAGTCGACCCAGCGGTCGGCGTACCTCGCGAAACGGTCGGCGTCCATCGCCCGGGCGACCACCTCGCCCGGGGGCGTGCGCTCGAGCCGGCGAGGGCGGGTCTGTCCGACCAGCACCGCCATCCGCGACCGGAGCAGCACCTCGACCCACCAGCGGGGATAGCGGTAGACCGCGTCGGAGATCAGCAGCGGCGCGCTGATGAGCATGAGCACCAGCGCCACCACCAGGCCGCTGGGCTGCTCGCCCGCGCGCAGGTCCTCGACGAGCATCCCCCACACCCAGCCGGACACCGCGCCCTGGGCCGCGAACAGGCTGGCGAGCAGGAACAGCACGACCGACCAGGCGCCCCACCACGGCCGCACCGAGATCGCGTGGGCGATGCCGCGGGCCAGGCTGGGCCCCTCGGGCACCGGGGGCCGCTCGGGAGGCGCGGCCACCCGACGGCGGCCGCCCACCGCGTCGGAGTCGGGGTCGTCGGCGACCGCGGCGCTCACCGCGGCGGTGTGGTCGGCGCTGGCCTCCAGGAGCACGCGGAAGCGGCCGGGGGACGCGGCCAGCTCGGCGTGGGTGCCGAACTGGATCACCCGTCCGTGGTCGAGCACGGCGACCAGGTCGGCACGCTCGACGGTGCTCAGCCGGTGGGCGACGATCACACCGGTACGCCGCGCGAGCAACCGCTCCGCTGCTGCCACGACCCGCGCCTCGGTGAGAGGGTCCATCCGGGCGGTGGCCTCGTCGAGGACGACCACCTCGACGTCGCGCACGAGCAGCCGGGCGAAGGCGACCAGCTGCTCCTCCCCCGCCGACAGACGGGTGCCGCCCGGTCCGAGCAGGGTGTCGAGACCCTGCGGCAGCCCGGCCACCCAGTCGGTGAGGCCGAGCTCGTCGACCGCCGCGTCGACACGCTCGCGCGCCTCGTCGTCGAAGAGCGTGATGTTGTCGGCGAGCGTGCCGGCGATGATCTCGGTGCGCTGGGTGACCGTGCCGACCGCAGCGCGCAGCCGCTGCAGGTCGAGGTCGCAGACGTCCACCCCGCCCACGAGCACCGTGCCCGGCTCGGGCTCGAGCGCCCGCGAGATGAGGGAGGCCAGCGTCGACTTGCCCGACCCGGTGCGGCCCACCAGCGCGATCGTCTGGCCGGCCGGCACGTGGAGCGAGACGCCGGAGAGGGCGAAGCTGCCCTCGTCGTAGGAGAAGTGCAGGTCACGGAACTCCAGGTCGAGCCGGCCCGGCGGCACCGGTGCGCCGCCGACCGGCTCGGGCTCGACCTCGAGCAGCTGCCGGATCCGCATGAGCGCGCCGAGGCCCGCCTGGAGGTCGGGCAGGCGGTGGGCCATCTGGTCGATCTGGCCGACGAACATCGCGGTGACCATGAACAGGGTCACCAGCTGCGGCACCGACAGCGTGCCGGCGCTGACCAGGTAGGCGCCGAGGACGACCGCGCCGGCGAGCAGGGCGTGCAGGAGCACGCCGGCGCGCCGGGTCAGCCGCGCCTCGATGAGGACGACGCGCTCGAACGCGGTGTGCACCGCCGAGGCGAGCCGGGCGACCCTGCGGATGACGAAGGCCTGGCCGAGGCTGGTGCGGAGGTCGTCGCGGCCGGCGATGCCCTCCTCGAGGCCGGCGGCGTGGTCGGTCCAGGCCATCTCCTCGACCACCTTGCGCCGAGCGATCTCTCCGAGCAGCGGGCGGATCGACCACGCGGTGAGGCCGGCGAAGACGGGGAAGACGAACCAGGACGGCCACCAGGTGATGCCGGCGACGATCCACATCGGCAGCAGGCCGAAGAGCGCCCGGATGGTGAACCACATCGGCAGGCGCAGCAGTGTGCCGACCTCGTGGGTGTCGTCGTCGACGCGGTCGAGGATCTCCCCCACCGCCTGCTCGTTGAGCGCCGAGAGCGGCTGGTGCAGCGCGGCCGCGAGCAGGTCCTCCCGCAGCCGGCCCTCGGCCTGGTCGACCACACCGGACCAGATGACCCGGCCCGCGATGTCGAGGAGCGATCCACCCACCACGGCGATCGCGAGCAGGAGGACCAGCTCGCCGGTCGGTCCTGCGGAGAGGCGCCCGGCGATCAGCGAGCCGACCGCGGGACCGATGGTCGAGAGGAGCGAGGCGGTCAGCGCGATGCCGGCGACCGGGCCCTTGAGCCGGCGCCAGTCCACCCGGCGGGAGGGGTCGTCAGGCGGCGTGCTGGGGGGCGTCGAGACCGGTGGGGGCCCGAGCGTGATCGTGTCGGTCATCGTCTACGCACGCTACGCGCCCGGACCGACGCTCTGCCTCTGGTTTTAGGGTCCGCGGCGGCGCTGACGTGCGAGGAGGATCACCACGGCGAACATCGTCGCCAGCCCGCCGGCCGCGGCCGCCACGCCGGCCAGCCGGGACGGCGCATCACCGGGTGCCGGCGCCGGCGCCCCCGGGCTGGGCGAGGCCGCCTCGGTGGGCAGGCCCGCGGTGGGGGTCGGGCTGGTCTCGGGCGGGTGCGGCGGTCGACCGCGGTTGACGGGCCACACCGTGCACGCGTTCACGCTGCCGTCGTCGAGCCGGGCGAAGAGCCAGGTGTGCGGCGAGGAGTACCCGTCCGGGATGGTGCCGTCCTCGCCCGCCCAGGCCGTCCACTCCGGCAGGTCGACGGGCAGCCACACCCGCGTCAGGGCCGGCCCACGGCGTACCTGCTCGACCTCGACCAGGATGCGTCCGGCGTCGGCGTCGGTGATCCGGCCGGTGAACACCTGCGACACGTCCTCGATCACCAGGTGTCGTGGGACGCACGAGAGCGCCGCCGCGGGTGGCGCGAGCACGACCGGCGTGGCCGAGGCGCCCAGCAGCGCTGTCGCAGCCAGGAGGGGGCGCAGGCTCATGACCCTCTGACGGCGCAGGACGTCGATCGGATCCCGATCTAGGCTCGTGGCCATGGCCGACTACCCACGGTTGCTGCACACCGTCCTCGACGCCACCGACGCGCGCGGGCTGGCGGAGTTCTACCGCGAGCTGCTCGGGCTGTCCTACCGGCCCGGCGACGAACCGCCCACCGACCGGGCCGACGACGCCGACTGGCTGGTGCTCGTCGACGCGGACGGGGGCCGTCGGCTGGCCTTCCAGCAGGTCGACGCGCTGCCCCGGTCGACCTGGCCGTCGGCGGAGGTGCCGCAGCAGCTGCACGTCGACTACACGGTGCCCGATGTCGAGTCGCTCGAGCGGCACCGTCGCCGCGCCGAGGCGCTGGGCGCCACGCTCCTGCTCGACCGCGCCGACGACCCGCAGGAGCCGCTCTACGTGCTGGCCGATCCGGCCGGCCATCCCTTCTGCCTGTTCGTCGCCTGACCCGACGGCCGAGCCGGCGGGCCGGCCCACGAACGCCGCTCGCCCGGCTCACCGAGGTGAGCCGGGCGAGCGATGGACCAGCGGTCAGAGCGAGGCGAGCGCCTCGTTCAAGGTGGCCGAGGGCCGCATGACGGCCTCGGTCTTGGCGGCGTCGGGGCGGTAGTAGCCACCGATGTCGACCGGCTTGCCCTGGACGGCGAGCAGCTCCTCGACGATCGTCTGCTCCTCGGCGGCCAGCTTCTCGGCGAGCGGCTTGAACGCCTCGGCGAGCTCGGCGGACTCCGTCTGGGTGGCGAGCTCCTGCGCCCAGTAGAGAGCCAGGTAGAAGTGCGAGCCGCGGTTGTCGATGGTGCCGAGCTTGCGGCCCGGGGAGCGGTCCTCGTTGAGGAACGTGCCGGTCGCCCGGTCGAGGGTGTCGGCGAGCACCTTCGCGGCCGGGTTGCCGGCCTGCTCGGCGTACTTCTCGAAGGCGGGGACCAGGGCGAAGAACTCACCGAGGCTGTCCCAGCGCAGGTAGTTCTGCTCCACCAGCTGCTGGACGTGCTTCGGCGCCGAGCCGCCCGCGCCGGTCTCGAACAGACCGCCGCCGGCGATCAGCGGGACGACCGAGAGCATCTTGGCCGAGGTGCCGACCTCGAGGATCGGGAACAGGTCGGTGTTGTAGTCGCGCAGCACGTTGCCGGTCACCGAGATGGTGTCCAGGCCCTGCCGCATCCGCTCGACGGAGAACTTCGCGGCCGCCGTCGGGGCCATGATCCGGATGTCGAGGCCCTCGGTGTCGTGCTCGAGCAGGTAGGTGTTGACCTTCGCGATGAGCTCGCGGTCGTGCGCCCGCGTCTCGTTGAGCCAGAACACCGCCGGGGCGCCGGTCGCGCGAGCGCGGGTGACGGCGAGCTTGACCCAGTCCTGCACCGGGATGTCCTTGGTCTGGCACGCCCGCCAGATGTCACCGGGCTGGACGTCGTGCTCGAGGACGGTCTCGCCGGCGGAGTTCTTGACGACCACCTTGCCTGCGGCCGGGATCTCGAAGGTCTTGTCGTGCGAGCCGTACTCCTCGGCCGCCTGCGCCATCAGGCCGACGTTGGGGACGGTGCCGATGGTGGCCGGGTCGAGCGGGCCGTGGGCCTTGACGTCGTCGATGACCGCCTGGAAGACACCGGCGTAGGAGGAGTCGGGGATGACGGCCAGGGTGTCGGCCTCACCACCGTCGGCGCCCCACAGCTTGCCGCCGTTGCGGATCATCGCCGGCATGGAGGCGTCGACGATGACGTCGGAGGGCACGTGCAGGTTGGTGATGCCCTTGTCGGAGTTGACGTAGGACAGTCGGGGGCCACTCGCCATCGCCTCCTCGAACGCCGCCTTGATCTCGGCGCCGTTGGGCAGCGCGTCGAGGCCGGCCAGGATCCCACCCAGCCCGTCGTTGGGCGAGAGCTCCGCAGCGGCCAGGTCGGCGCCGTACTTCTCGAAGACGTCGGCGAAGTAGGCCTTCACCACGTGGCCGAAGATGATCGGGTCGGAGACCTTCATCATCGTGGCCTTGAGGTGCACCGAGTAGAGGACGTCGTCGGCCTTGGCCTGCGCCAGGGTGTCGGCGAGGAAGGCCTGCAGCGCGGCGGCCTCCATGCGGGTGGCGTCGACGATCTCGCCGGCCAGGACCTTCAGGCCGTCCTTGAGCACGACCTGCTCGCCGTCGGCCTTCTCCAGGACGATGGAGAGGGTGTCGTCCGCCGGGAGGGTCACCGAGCGCTCGTTGGAGGCGAAGTCGTGCTGGCCCATGGTCGCGACGCGGGTCTTGGAGCCCTCGGCGAAGGGCTTGTTGGTGTGCGGGTGCGCCTTGGCGTAGTTCTTCACGCTGGCGGGAGCACGCCGGTCGGAGTTGCCCTCCCGGAGGACCGGGTTGACCGCGGAGCCCTTGACCTTGTCGTACTTGGCCCGGATCTCCTGCTCCTCGGCGTTGTTCGGCGACTCGGGGTAGTCGGGGATGTCGAAGCCCTGCGCCTGGAGCTCCTTGATCGCGGCCTTGAGCTGCGGGATGGAGGCGGAGATGTTGGGGAGCTTGATGATGTTGGCCTCGGGCGTCTTGGCCAGCTCGCCGAGCTCGGTCAGCGCGTCGTCGGCGAGCCCGAACTGCGCGAGGATGCGAGCGGCCACCGAGATGTCGCGGGTCTCGACCTCCACGCCCGCCTTGCCGGCGTACGCCTTGACGATGGGCAGGAACGAGTAGGTCGCCAGGAGCGGCGCCTCGTCGGTGTGGGTGTAGATGATCTTGGCCATGGCTGGGGCGACTCCTGAGCTGGTCCGACGACGAAAAGTTCCTTGACGTCAAGATACCTGACGCCGGTGGGGCGGGGGTGCCCCGGCCACCATGGCATCCCGGGGCAGGTCGAAAAAAGGTCTAGAGTGCCAACGGCGACCGACGGCTTGGTCGCCGCCGGTTTCGAGCACCTACGAGTTGGGCAGGACGACGACCATGTCAGACACCACCACGCCGGGCGCCCCGAGCACCCCGCTGCACAAGCTCGCCGCCGAGACGGTCGGCACCTTCGTCCTCGTTGCGCTGGGGTGCGGCGCCGCTGTCACCACGGGCGTCGACCTGGTCGCGACGGGCCTGTCCTTCGGCATCGCGATCGTGATCATGGTCTACGCCTTCGGGCGGGTCTCCGGCGGGCACTTCAACCCCGCCGTGACGCTCGGCGCCGCGCTCAGCGGCCGGGTCGCCTGGAAGGAGGTGCCGCTCTACGTCGGCGCGCAACTGCTCGGCGCGGTGCTCGGTGGGCTCGCCCTGTTCGTCCTCCTGCAGGGCTTCCCGGGCTACGACTCCCCCGGCCCGATGGGCCAGAACGCCTTCGGCGACACCGGCAGCGGCTACGCCTGGTGGGCCGCCTTCCTGCTGGAGGCGCTGCTGACGCTGGTCTTCTTGTACGTCATCCTCGCCGTCACCGACGAGCGCAACGAGCACCCCGCTCTCGCTCCGCTGGCCATCGGTCTCGCGCTGAGCGCCATCCACTTCGTCGCGATCCCGGCGACCGGCACCTCGGTCAACCCTGCGCGCTCGATCGGCCCGGCGCTGTTCGCCGGCACCGACGCGATCGTCCAGCTGTGGCTGTTCATCCTCGCGCCGCTGGTGGGCGCCGCCATCGCCGGCCTCACCTACCCCCTGCTGTTCGGCCGCGGCGCCGAGCCGGTCCCCGGCTCGGGCGTCCGCTTCGGTGGCCGGAGCGCCTCCGCCGTGCCCGGTTACGGCGCGCCCGACCAGCTCCAGCAGCAGTGGAACCAGCCGGGCGCCCAGCCCGCCTGGGGCACCCAGACCACCCCCATGCCGGACCAGTCGAACCAGGGATATCCCGCTGCCGGCCAGCCCGGCATGACCGGCCCGAGCTCGGAGGCCGGCGAGACACAGGTCAAGCAGAACTTCGCCGACCAGCCGGTGATCATCCAGGACGGCTGGCAGTGGGACTACGAGACCCAGCAGTGGAAGCCGGTGCAGCAGCCGCCGCGCTGAGCACCACCGCTCCACCGGCCGTCCACCGGCGTCACAGCCAGCCGCGTTCCTCAGCGACCTGGGCGGCCTGCGCGCTGGTGGCCGCCCCCACCTTGCCGATCGCCGAGGACAGGTAGTTGCGCACGGTGCCCTGGGAGAGGTGCACGCGACTCGCGATCTCGGCGACGCGGAGCCCCTCCCGGGCGCACCGCAGCACGGCGCGCTCACGCTCGGTGAGGGGGTTGGGGCCCTCGGCCAGCGACTCCGCCGCCAGCACGGGGTCGACCACCCGCAGTCCCGCGTGCACGCGCCGGACCGCCTCGGCGAGCTCACTGGCCGGGGTGTCCTTGACGACGAAGCCGCTCGCTCCGGCCTCGAGGGCCCGGCGCAGGTAACCCGGGCGGCCGAAGGTCGTGACGATGAGGACGCGCACCTCGGGCAGCGCCGAGCGGACGCTGCGGGTCGCCTCGATGCCGTCGGCGCCGGGCATCTCCACGTCGATGAGGCAGACCTCGGCACCACTGCTGCGTGCGGCCTCGACGACCTGGTCGCCCCGGCCGACCTCGGCGACCACCTCGAGGTCGTGCTCGAGCGCGAGCAGAGCGGCGAGGGCGCCGCGCACCAGCGCCTGGTCGTCGGCGAGCAGCACTCGGATGGTCACCACGTCACCTCCAACCTCGTGCCGACGCCACCGGGGCCCGGCCCGACGGTGAGCCGGCCGCCGGCGGCGGCGACCCGCTCCCGGATGCCGCGCAGGCCGTTGCCCTCCGTCGCGTCACGGGCGCCGCAGCCGTCATCGGTGACCTCCAGCCGGGCGCGGCCGAGCGCCACCCGGCAGCGCCGGGCACCACTGTGCCGCACCACGTTGGTGACCGCCTCGCGCAGCACCCACGCCATCACCAGCCGGTGACGAGGGTCCGCCGCGTCGGCGGTGAGCGGAAGGTCGGCCTCGATCTCGGCCGCCGCGAGCGCCCGCCGGGCGGCCTCCAGCTCCGCGCCGAGCCCGGCGGTCCGCAGCCCGGAGACGGTGGCTCGGATCTCCGCCAGAGCGCTGCGGGTCAGCGCGCGGATCTCGGCCAGCTCCTGCCGCGACCGCTCGGGGTCGACGTCGAGGAGCCGCTCGGCGAGCTCGGCCTTGGCGGTCACCACGGTCAGGCTGTGGCCCAGCACGTCGTGGACGTCGCGCGCCACCCGCTCCCGCTCGGCGACGATGGCCAGCTCCTCGCGCACCGCCCGGTGGGCCGCCTCGCCCTCGTCGATGAAGCGCACGATGCCGGTGGTGGCGGCGACGAGCAGCACCACCAGGCTCATGAACTGGCTGCCCTCCTCCGCGACACCGACCCATACCAGCAGCCACGGCGCCGCGGTGGCGACCGCCGCGATCACGACGGCGAACGGGAGCGGGACGGTGAACATGGCCAGCGCCACGACGTACGGCAGGGTGCTGGTGGCGGAGCCGCCCATCATCGCCACGAGCACGACGGCGATCGCCACCATCGCGCCGAGGTGGACCAGCGCGGCGCGCTCGGTGGCCGCGATGCCGTCCTCCCCCAGCCGGACCAGGCCGTGGACGTAGACGCCGGCGAAGAGCAGGGTCAGCGCGAGCGCCACCACCCGGGTCCCCCAGCCGGCGTCCATCGTGACCGCGTCGATGACGACGAACCCGAGGAAGACCAGCCAGATCGCGCCCATCATCCAGCCGTAGCGGTCCCAGGGTCCGCGGGCGGCGCGCCGCGCGGCGGCTGGGCTCACTGACGCGCTCGACCCCGACGCACCAGCCACACCGCGGTCGCCGCGAACACCACCGTCCACACCCCCACGTTAAGCAACAGCGCCCACAGGGGGTCGGGCGCCACCTCGGTGCCCGCGGAGTCGGTGAGGTAGCCCTCGTTGATCGGGTAGCGCGCCAGGGCGGCGTAGCCGTAGAGCGGGGTGAACGCCGCGACGTCGAGGAGCCGGCCCGACAGGGGGAAGAAGAGGTTGCCGAGGAAGGCGAAGATCACCAGCGACCCGGACGCCGCGCTGACCGCGGCCTCGCTGCGGAAGGCGGTGCCGACGGCCAGCCCGAACAGCGACCAGGTCACCGCGCCGACCAGCAGGACCACCGCGCTGAGGGTCCAGGCGCCAGTGGTGCCGGAGGCGCCGGTGAACGCGCCGAGGAGGTAGATCAGGGAGATGGGGATCGCGGCGACCACGGCTGCGACGAACGCCTTGGTGGCGACGAAACCCGCGTCGGTGAGCGGGGTCAGGCCGAGCTGGCGGCCCCAGCCCTGCATCCTCTCGACCGCGGCCATGCCGCCGACGCCCGTGGTGGCGGTCACGGCGCCGTAGGCCGCCATCCCGACCAGGATCGACATCGCGACGTTGCCGTGCCGCAGCGCGATGTCGGAGTAGTCCTGGGACGCGCCGAAGATCAGGTAGAGGAACGCGGGCAGGCCCGCGACGAAGAAGAGCGTGACCGGGTCGCGGAAGACCCGGCGCAGCTCGAACAGCGTGTAGGTCCGGTTCATGCGAGCACCTCGTCGGGAGTGGTCAGGGCGATGAAGGCCTCTTCGAGGTCAGCGTCGGCGATGAGCAGGTCGGTGGCGCCGTGGTCGGCGAGCAGCGTCCGGGCGACGCCGTCGGAGTCGGCCGCGCGGACGCGCAGGTGGTCGCCGTCGACGACCACGTCGACGACGCCGGCGGTGGAGCGGAGGGCGGCGGCGACCAGGTCGGGGTGGGCCACCTTGGCGCTGACCGTGCGACGCGCCGCCCGCTGGCGGATCGCGGCGGTGGTGCCGTCGGCGATCACCCGGCCGCCGTCCATCATCACGATCCGCTGCGCGAACTGGTCGGCCTCCGCCAGGTAGTGGGTCGCGAACAGGATGGTCCGGCCGGCGGCGGCCTCCGCGCGCATGGCGGCCCAGAAGTCTCGCCGGGCGGTGACGTCCATGCCGGCGGTCGGCTCGTCGAGGACGAGCAGGTCCGGCTCAGGCAGGAGCGCCAGCGCGAAGCGGAGCCGCTGCTGCTCCCCGCCGGAGCACTTGGAGACCTTCCGCCGGGCGATGGGGCCCAGGCCGGTCCGCGCGATCACGTCGTCGACGTCAGCGTGGCTCGGGAACAGGCCGGCGATCACCTGCACCGTCTCCCGCACGGTCAGGTCGCGGAGCAGGCCACCGGTCTGCAGGACCGCCGAGACGCGTCCGGAGCGGACGGCCTCCCGGGGCGGCACGCCGAGGATCTCCACCGAGCCGGCGCTCGGCTCGGTCAGGCCCAGCAGCATGTCGGACAGCGTGGTCTTGCCGGCCCCGTTGGGGCCGAGGAGGGCGACGATCTCGCCCGCGGCGATGCGCAGGTCGACGCCGTCGACGGCGCGGACCGGCGGCTGCCCCCGCCGGGCGAAGGACTTGACCAGTCCGCGTGCCTCGACGGCCGGAGGTGAGGTGTCGTTCATGCTCACCAGCGTGTCCGGGCACGGCCTCCGGCACGAGTCCCGGGCGTCACCGCTCGGCCATGACAGTTGTCAGGCGCCGGTCAGGCTAGCCGGCGACGAGCTCCTCGGAGCGGCCCGCGGCGCGGTCCTCGGTGCGGATCAGGCCGGTGCCGGCGGCGTACTCCTCGACCTGCTGGCTGCCGTCGTCTCGACGCTCGAGCGTGACCCGGCCCATGCCGTCGGTGTCGTCGACCTCGACCACCTCGACGACCTCGTCGAACCCCGCCGCGACACCGGTGCGGTGGCCGTCACCGATCCGCGGCTCGGCAGCCATCGCCAGCCCGGCCTCAGCGCCGTCCTCACCGGCCCGCCAGGAGTGGTCGGGCCCCTCCACCCCGAGCAGCCAGACGTTGCCGCGGACGTCCTCGGCGTAGAACCGCCTCTCGCGGGTCGTCGAGCCGTCCGCCAGGGTGAGTACGTCGTCGACGGCTGTGGTGCGCACGCCGGCGACCTCCACCGGCTCGGTCGCGACCGTCACCACCCGGGTGCCGCTGCCGGGACTGCGTTCATCGACCACGGCGTAGGTGTGTGAGGAGCCGGGCGCCAGCGGCAGGTAGTCGTGGTCGACCGCGGACACGAAGTCCGCCGGGTCGGGCGACGGGGTCGGGATGGTGAGCTGGTCGACGCCGGTGGGTGGGTAGTCCTCGGCGAAGCTGCCGCAGCCGGTCAGCGAGAGCACCGCCGCGGCCGATGCCGCGACGAGCCGGGCCCGCACGACCTCAGACCACCCGGTCAGGGATCGTCGCGGCCAGGAAGCACAGGGCGGAGCCGATCACCACGAGCAGCGCGCTGTCGAAGTAGCGGTTGCGCACGGCGAGCATGCCGGCGTCGCGCTCGCGCAGGACCAGACGCACCAGGGCACCGAGGATCATCGCGCCGCCCACCCAGCCGACGCCGGCGCGCCAGCGTCCCGCGACGGCGAAGGCCAGGCCCGTGGCGACGAGGATGAGCACACCCAGGTAGACGGCTCCGCCCAGCGTCGAGGGGTAGCGGCGGAGCTCCTCCGGGCTTCCGCTCTCCGGCCCGGCACCTTCCCCTGGCTGTGTCACGAGGCTCAACCTACGACCCCTGCAGGGTCTTCTCGGCGCGCAGCACGACGTTGGTGAGCAGCATCGCGCGGGTCATCGGCCCGACGCCCCCGGGGTTGGGCGAGACCCAGCCGGCGACGTCCCACACGTCCTCGGCGAGGTCGCCGGCGATCTTGCCGTCGACGCGCGAGACGCCGACGTCGAGCAGCGCGGCACCGGGCTTGACCATGTCGCCGGTGATGATGCCGGGGACGCCAGCGGCGGCGACGACGATGTCGGCCCGGCGGGTGTGGGCGGCCAGGTCGCGGGTGCCGGTGTGGCACAGGGTCACGGTGGCGTTCTCCGAGCGGCGGGTCAGGAGCAGCCCGAGCGGACGGCCCACGGTGACACCTCGGCCGACCACGACGACCTCCGCTCCGTTGATCTCCACGCCGTGCCGGCGCAGCAGCTCCACGATGCCGAAGGGCGTGCAGGGCAGCGGCGCCTCCGTGCCGAGGACGAGCCAGCCCAGGTTCGTGGGGTGCAGGCCGTCGGCGTCCTTGGCGGGGTCGATCAGCCCGAGCACGCGGTTCTCGTCGATGCCCTTCGGGAGGGGCAGCTGGACGATGTAGCCGGTGCAGGCCGGGTCGTCGTTGAGGGTGCGGACGGCGTCCTCGATCTCCGCCTGGGTGGCCGTCGCCGGGAGGTCGATCCGGAGCGACTCGATGCCCACCTCGGCGCAGTCCTTGTGCTTGCCGTTGACGTACCACCGGGAGCCCGGGTCGTCGCCGACCAGGATCGTGCCCAGACCCGGGCGGACGCCCTGCGCGCGCAGGCGCTCCACCCGCTCGATGAGCTCGGCCTTGATCGCCTTCGCCGTCGCGGTGCCGTCCAGCTTCTGTGCGGTCATGTGCGCGTCCTCGCTCAGTGGAAGAAGTGGCGGGTGCCGGTGAAGTACATGGTGACGCCGGCGGCCTTGCAGGCCTCGATGGTGAGCTCGTCGCGGACCGAGCCGCCCGGCTGCACGATCGCCGTCACCCCGGCGTCGATGAGGATCTGCGGGCCGTCCTCGAAGGGGAAGAACGCATCCGAGGCGGCGACGCTGCCGGCCGCCCGGTCCCCCGCCCGCTCCACCGCGAGCTTGCAGGAGTCGACGCGGTTGACCTGACCCATGCCGACCCCGACCGACGCGCCGTCCTTGGCGAGCAGGATCGCGTTGGACTTCACCGCGCGGCAGGCCTTCCAGGCGAAGGCCAGGTCGGCGAGCACCTCCGGCGAGGCCGCCTCGCCGGTGGCGAGGGTCCAGCTGGCCGGGTCGTCGCCGGGCGCGTCGACGTGGTCGGCGTGCTGCATGAGCATGCCGCCGCTGATCGTGCGCATCTCGACCGCACCCACCTTGTCGGCCGGCGCCACCAGGATCCGGATGTTCTTCTTGCCCTGGAGGATCTCGACCGCCCCGTCGTCGTACGCCGGCGCGACGATCACCTCGGTGAACACCTCGGCCACCTGCCGGGCCATCTCGACCGAGACCGGGCGGTTGGCCGCGATGACACCGCCGAAAGCCGACACCGGGTCGCACTCGTGTGCCCGGCGGTGCGCCTCGGCGATGTCGGCGCCCACGGCGATGCCGCACGGGTTGGCGTGCTTGATGATCGCGACGGCCGGCTCGTCGAAGTCGTTGGCCGCCCGGCGGGCGGCGTCGGTGTCGACGTAGTTGTTGTAGGACATCTCCTTGCCGTGCAGCTGCTCGGCCTTGGCGAGGCCGCCCGGGCCGTAGCCGCTGGTGTAGAGGGCGGCCGGCTGGTGGGGGTTCTCGCCGTAGCGCAGCACCGCGGCCTTGTCCCAGGTGGCGCCCACCCATGCGGGGAAGCCGCTGCTGACGCCGTCGACGACGGAGGTGTCGGTGAGCACGTTGCCCATCCAGGACGCCACGTGCACGTCGTAGGTCGCGGTGTGCACGAACGCCTTGGCGGCCAGCTGCTTGCGCTCGGCCAGCGTGAAGCCGCCCGTCTGCGCGGCCTCGAGCGCGCGGGCGTAGTCGGCGCCGTCGGTCACGATCGCGACCGAGGGGTGGTTCTTCGCCGCAGCGCGCACCATCGACGGGCCGCCGATGTCGATCTTCTCGATGCAGTCGTCGATGCTCGCGCCGGAGGCGACGGTGTCGGCGAACGGGTAGAGGTTGACCACCACCAGGTCGAACGGCGCGACGTCGAGCTCCTCGAGCTGGGCGACGTGGGCCGGGATGCGGCGGTCGGCCAGGATGCCGGCGTGCACCCGCGGGTGCAGGGTCTTGACCCGGCCGTCGAGGCACTCGGGGAACCCGGTGAGCTCCTCGACCTTCGTCACCGGGAGGCCGAGGTCGGCGATCAGCGTCGCCGAGCCGCCGGTCGAGACCAGCTCCACGCCCGCCTCGTGCAGGCCGCGGACGAGGTCCTCCAACCCGGTCTTGTCGTAGACGGACACCAGTGCCCGCTTGATCGCGATCTTGTCCTGGCCCTCGTGCTGGTCAGCCACGGCTCGGCTCCTCATCGGTCGGTCGGTCCATCGAGTGGGTCCTTCGATGAGGGCACCCAGGCGGTCGATGCCGGCTCAAACTCCCCCGCTGCCGCAGGGCGCACTCCCTGGTGGTCACCCACCCGCGCCAGTCGTGCGCCTCGATCCTAATGAGCGGGCGCGACGGACGCGAACCGCGCCGTGAGCGCCCGGTCAGGAGCCGAAGCGGACCCGGCGGCCGTCGACCCTGATGCCCTCGCGGGCGATCCGGCCGACGCTCTCGACGAGCATGGCGCGCTCGGCGACCTTGATCCGCTCGTGCAGCGACGCGACGTCGTCGTCGTCCTCCACGGGCACCGCGCGCTGGGCGACGATGGCGCCGGTGTCGACGCCCGCGTCGACCACGAACAGGGTGGCGCCGGTGATCTTCACGCCGTACTCCAACGCGTCCCGCGGGCCGTGCATGCCGGGGAACGACGGTGAGAGGGCGGGGTGGGTGTTGACCGTGCGGCCGCCGAAGCGCTCCAGGAAGGCGGGGCCGACCAGCTTCATGAAGCCGGCCAGGACGACGAGGTCGGGCTCGAACGCCGCGACCTTGTCGGCGAGCGCGGCATCCCAGTGCTCGCGGGAGGAGAAGTCCCCGACCCGGGCCACGAAGGTCGGGATACTGGCACTCTCCGCGCGCTCGAGCCCGCGGATCCCGTCGCGGTCGGCACCGACGGCCACGATCTGCGCGCCGTAGGAGGGGTCGGCACAAGCGTCGATGAGTGCCTGCAGGTTGGTGCCCGATCCGGAGACCAGGACGACGAGGCGGGCGGGGGCGTCAGGCACGGGCGGGAAGTCTAGACGCCCGTGCCCTCACCCGGCTCCTCCGCGAGCAGGGTGCGCCGCTGCCACCAGGTCATCGCTGCGGCCGCGGTGACGGCACCGACGCCGAAGCAGGTCAGTGCGTGCACGAGTACGTCGAAGCTGCTCGGCCCCACCTCGCGCATCCGGCCCGGGCCGACCGCCCCTCCCGCGAGGCTGGCGAGCATCGTGAAGGCGAGCGCGGCGAGCACTCCGCCGGAGAGCGCTCGGACGATCGCCTCCTCCCAGCGCAGCACGGGCAGCCGCCGCTGGACCAGCACCACGGCGAGCGCGGCCGTCAGCGGCCCGAGCAGCACCAGCCACGGCGTCCAGGCCGGGGTGTCACCACCGTCGGGCAGGGCGGCGAGCAGCGGGAACATCGGCAGCGGGCCGACCATGACCGCCGTCGGGGAGACCAGCGTGCCGGCGCCGACCGCGAAGCCGGGGCCGAGCAGGTAGGAGCCCGAGAAGGCGACCGCGTTGGGCAGCACCAGCAGGGTGAGGGCGGAGTAGAGCACGCCGCCCCCGGCGTCGGTGCCGAGCTGGGAGAGCAGGTTGGCGGCGGTGCTCAGGTCGAGCGCCAGGGCCGCGACCAGCGCGACCGTCGAGACCAGCAGCCAGCCGAGCACGATCGCGCGGGCGGTGGCGATGCCCGCGCGGGCGACGGCGGGCACCAGCGAGACCCACACCGCGGCGCGGCCGGATCCGACCGCGATGCCGGTGCCACCCACGCACGCCGAGAGCAGCGCCGCGGTGAGGGCCGCGCGGGCGTCGGAGGGCTGGGTCGTCGCCGTGCCGGCCAGCGCTACCACGAGCACCGTCGAGACGGCGTACCCGGTCGTGAAGAGGAGGGTGGCGAGCGGGACGGTGAGGTCACGCTCGCCGTCGCCGATCCGGTGGATGTCGGGGCCGTGCCCGGAGATCGAGTCACCGACACGCAGGCCGGTGCGCCACAGCGTCCACGCGCACACCAGGGTGAGGCCGAGGGGAACGGCGGTGACCAGGGTGCCGCGCACGTGCACCCCGGAGAAGTGGGCGGAGAGCCAGCCGAGCGCGCCGGTACGCAGCGCCTCGCTGGGAGTGCCGTGGGCGCCCGCGTCGGTCAGGAACCAGCCCACCACGCCCACGGCCAGGCACACCACCAAGGTGGCTGCCGCGGCCGCGATCCCGCCGAGCGTGGCGGTGAGCACCAACGGTCGGCGGTGGGCGAGATCCGCGCGGATCTCCTCGGCCGATCGGGTGGGCGGAGTGAGCAGGGAGGTCATCGCCACCATCCTCGCCCGGGCACCCCGAGGGTGGAGGAAGGCACGCCGACGGGCTCCCTACCGACAAGTCACGTAGTGTGGCGCCTGCTCATGAGGACCAAGGCAGACCCCGATGCGTTCGAGACGTTCTACAAGGACGTCCGCGGTCGCCTCCTCCTCCAGACCTGGGCGCTGACCGGCGACCTGCCCGCTGCGCAGAAGGCGGTCCGCGACGCGCTCGTGATCGCGTGGCACCACTGGCGCAAGGTCGTCCGGCTCGACGACCCGGAGAGCTTCGTGCGGCCACAGGCGTGGACCCACGCCCTGCGGCGCCACACCGCGCGACCCTTCCACCGCGAGAAGGGGGTCGACGGGCAGATCCGCGCCACCCTGGCCGCGCTCGGCAAGCTCCACCTCACCGAGCGCAAGGTGCTGCTGCTGGCCCACCTCACCACGCTGCCACTGGACCAGATCGCCCGCGAGACCGGCCTGACCCAGCCGCAGGCCGAGCGGGAGCTGCAGGCGGCCACGGCGGCGTTCGCGCTCCAGCGCGGCGTGCCGACGACCAGCATCCGCACGGTCTTCGAGCCGATGGCCGCGGTCGTCGACGACGCGCGCTGGCCCCGCCCGACCATCCTCATCCGCGCGGGCGCTGCCCGGCGGCGTACCCACACCTTCCTCGGCGCGGTGACCGCTGTCGCGGCGCTGGGAGGCGGCGGGTGGGCGGTCACCGACGGTGCCGGGGTGCGCCCGACGCTGGACGGCCTGTCCCTCACCGCTCCGGCGCGGCCGGCGGACAGCACGCCGTCGCCCGGCCGCTACCCGCTCTCCGCCGACACCCTGCTCACCGACGCCCAGGTGAGGGCCGCGCTGCCCGGCCGGTGGACCACCGACCTCACCTCCGACAGCCCGCGCGACGCGCTGATGCTGCCCTGCCCGCAGGCCCGCCCGACCGACGGCAAGAGTCGCGGTGCGCTGCTGCGCACCTTCACCGGCAACCAGCCGGGCGTGACGGCCGGGCACGCGACCGAGGCCAGCGCCGACGTGGCCGGAGCGCAGCAGGTCTACGCCGCCGCGACCCGGTGGTACGACGCCTGCACCGGCACCCGCCTGCAGCTGCTGTCCACGCAGACGGTGACGGGCATCGGCGACGAGGCCTCGGTGGTGGAGCTGCGCGACTGGACCGCCCCCGTGCGCTCGGTGGTCGTCGGCGTGGCGCGCACCGGTGTGCTCACCACCACCGTCGTCACGACCACCACCCCGGCCCGCACCGACGCGGTCACGGCGAGCACCCAGCTGCTCGCGCAGGCCGTCCAGCAGGCCTGCGGCCTCCCGGAGGCGGGCAGCTGCACGACCACCCCCGCCGCGACCGAGGCGCCGCCCATGCCGATCGGCGACCATCCGGCGCTGATCAGCGAGATCGACCTGCCGCCGGTGAAGACCGTCGACCAGCCGTGGGTCGGCACTGCGCCGGCCCCCGCCGACGTCAACCCCGCCGCCACCCGGTGCGACAACGCCACCTTCCAGGGCAACGGCATCAAGGGCGACCTGACCCGCTCGTTCGTGATCCCCACCGCGACCTTGCCGACCGAGTTCGGCCTCACCGAGACCGTCGGGCTCTTCGCCAGGCCGAAGGCGGCGCAGGCCTTCGTCGAGCAGATCCGCGCACGCCTCGCGGAGTGCGAGGAGACCCTGCTGGGCAGCACCGTGACGCAGACCGAGACCTCCTCGGCGCCCGACCGCGACGTGACGATCTGGCGGGTCGAGGTGGAGGTGTCCGAGCAGCGCACGGTCGTCTACCAGATGGCGATCCTGCGCAACGGCGCCGCCGTCGGCCAGCTCGGCTTCGTGCCGGCGGGCCAGGTGACCATGGAGCCCGGCGCGTTCGCCGCCCTCGCCCACCGGGCGGCCGACCGGCTCGTCAACCTGACCGGCTAAGAATTTTCCCGCTCTTGCCTGCAACCGTCCGCGCACGCCGGGCGTATCCCTGCTGAGATTCGACGAGGAGTCTCGCCCGAGCAGCAGAGGAAACGGATGGACGAGCAGGAGTTCGACGACTTCTACACCTCGTCGTACGCCCGCGTCGTCACGCAGGTCTACGCGATGGTCGGCAGCAGGGACGAGGCCGAGGAGTGTGTGCAGGAGGCGTTCGCCCGCGCCTGGGCGCACCGCCGGCAGCTGGACCGGGCCGAGCACCCCGAGGCCTGGGTGCGGACGACGGCGTACCGTCTCGCCGTCTCCCGCTGGCGCAAGGTGACCCGCGGGCGCCGGGCGCCGGACCGTGCCCTCTCGCTGCCCACCGTGGCGCAACCCCCGAGCGAGGCGCACGTGACGCTCGTCGCCGCGCTCCGGCAGCTGCCTGAAGCACAGCGCCAGGCGCTCGTGCTCCACCACATCGCCGATCTGCCCGTCCAGGAGGTCGCCCGCGAGACCGGCGTGCCGGAGGGCACCGTCAAGGCCCGGCTCAGCCGCGGCCGCGCCGCGCTCGCCGCCCTGCTCGAGGACACCGCCGGGCTCCAGGAGGGACCCAGCCATGCCTGACCCGATCTTCGACCGCTTCAGCTCCGACGTCACCGAGGAGGTGTCGCGCATGCAGCCGCTGCCCGCAGAGGTACGCCGCCGCGGAGACCGCCTGCGTCGTCGCAACCACGCCCTGGCGACCGTGGCGGCCGTCGCCGCGGTCGGTGTGATCGCCGCGCCGTTCACGTTCCTGGGCGACGGGCCGGGCTCGGAGGGCGTGGACCCCGCCGATCAAGCCTGGGTCACCACGATCCCCCCCGGGTTCGACCTCACCACCGGCCTGCCGGAGACGGGCTCGCAGCAGGAGGACCTGACACCGGAGCAGATCCACGACCCGGCCTACCGCCACAACGCCGACGCCGCCCTCGAGCTCCACCCCTGCCCGACCGCCGCCGACGCCCCGGCTTGGACGGTCGACGCCGGCACCGACGCCTCCTGGGCGTCGTGGTCCGACGGCATCGAGGGCGGCACCTTCCGCACCCTGGTCACGTACGCCGACGACGAGGCCGCCTCGGCGGCGCTCGCCTCGGTCCGCGACGCGGTCACCGGCTGCGCCTCACCTGCGGCCGGCGAGCGAGGGATCTTCCCCTTCCCCCTCACCGCGGACGTGGGCGAGGAGGGCATCGCCTACCTCGAGCAGTACCGCGACCGGCAAGGCCCCACGGGCGAGGGCACCTTGACGCTGCTGACCCGAGTGGGCAACGCGGTGCTGGTCGATCGCGGCTACGCCGGGGGCGCAGGCGACCTGGCGCGCATGCAGCAGTCGGTGGACGCCACCGGGAGCCTGCTCAGCGGGGTGGTCACCGCGATGGAGCGGACCTTCGCCGACGGTGCCGCCGCGCCGGAGACGGAGAGCTCCGAGGAGCCGGCCACCACCTCGGCTCCTGCGTCGCCGCTGGCCGTCCCCGCCGGCTTCCCGCTCGATCTCGACGCCCCCGACCCGACCGGCGACGGCGGCACGATCGCCGGTCCAGGGCCCGGCGCGGAGGGCGTCCGCCTCTCCCCCGGCCCGTGCAACGCCGCCGGCCTCGACTCGCTGCCGCACGTGGACCGGCTCGGCTTCTCCGCCGCCGGCCCGGAGGCGTACGACGGCCGCGACCTGCGGGTCTACGCCTCCGTCGGCCATGCCGAGGAGGTCCTGCGCGAGCTGCGGGTGGCTGCCTCGGAATGCGTGTCGGAGCAGGTGGACGGCGGCTCGACCATCCGGTGGAGGCTCTTCGCGTCCGAGACGTCGAGCGCCGGCGACGAGTCGCTCACCTTCGGCTACACCGACGACCAGCCCGGCGGCGCGCTCTTCCACCTGGTGCGCGTCGGCCAGGCCGTGCTCGCGCTGGAGCGCGACGGCGAGTGGGCGCCCGAGTCGATGGCCGCCGCCGTGCCCGCCCT
>JAPSKJ010000119.1 GCA_031177735.1 Nocardioides sp. | reverse complement strand
GCGCCTCCGCTGCGCTTCGGCGCGTGCCGCCGCGCCTGGAAGGCGTTGCCTTCCTCCGCTCCGGTCGCTCGTTCCTCGCTCCCTGCGCTGCGTCCAGGCAACGCCGGCGCGGCGGCGATCTGCTTCGGCGCGTCAGCTTCAGTTCGGCGCGCGCCGCAACGTGCACGCCGCGTCTGAGCTGAATCTGCGCTCGGCCCGACCGCTCGCTACCGGCTGTCGGAGCCGGTGGTTAGGGTTTCAGCGTGGAGTCACCCCTGGCGCTGTATCGCCGCTACCGTCCCGAGACCTTCGCCGAGGTCATCGGGCAGGAGCACGTCACGCAGCCCCTGCGCGCGGCGCTCGCCAACAACCGGGTCAACCACGCCTACCTGTTCTCCGGTCCCCGCGGGTGCGGCAAGACCACCAGCGCCCGCATCCTCGCGCGCGCGCTCAACTGCGAGAAGGCGCCGATCGCCGACCCGTGCGGTGAGTGCGACAGCTGCCGCGACCTGGCGCGCGGTGGCCCCGGGTCGATCGACGTGATCGAGATCGACGCCGCCTCCCACGGCGGCGTCGACGACGCCCGTGACCTGCGTGAGAAGGCGTTCTTCGCGCCGGTGAAGAGCCGCTACAAGGTCTACATCATCGACGAGGCCCACATGGTCTCCACGCAGGGCTTCAACGCCCTGCTCAAGCTGGTCGAGGAGCCGCCGGAGCACCTCCGCTTCATCTTCGCCACCACTGAGCCCGACAAGGTCATCCCGACCATCCGCTCGCGCACCCACCACTACCCGTTCCGGCTCATCCCGCCGCGGCTGCTCTCCTCCTACCTCCGCGACATCTGCGAGCAGGAGGGCGTCAACGTCGAGCCGGCCGCCCTGCCGCTCGTCGTGCGCGCCGGCGGCGGCTCGGCCCGCGACACGCTCTCGGTGATGGACCAGCTGCTCGGTGGCGCCGGCCCCGACGGCGTGACCTACGACCTGGCCGCCGGGCTGCTGGGCTACACCCCCGACAACCTGCTCGACGAGGTGGTCGACGCCTTCGCCGCAGGTGACGGTGCCGCCGTCTTCCGGGTGGTCGACAAGGTCGTCGAGACCGGGCAGGACCCCCGCCGCTTCACCGAGGACCTGCTCCGTCGTCTGCGCGACCTGGTCATCGTCCACGCGGTGCCCGACGCTTCAGCGACCGGGCTGCTCGACGTCAGCGAGGACGCCGGTGAGCGGCTCGTCGCCCAGGCGGCGCGGTTCGGCGCCCACGACCTCTCCCGCGCGGCCGACATCGTCGCCACCGGTCTCACCGAGATGCGGGGAGCGACCGCCCCGCGGCTGCTCCTGGAGCTGATCTGCGCCCGGGTGCTGCTGCCCGGCGCCGACCACGGCACCCTGGGTTTGGCCGCCCGGCTCGACCGGCTCGAGCGACGCATCGACATCTCCGGTACGCCGTCGGTCACCTCGACCCCCGTGCCCGCTGCGCCCGCCCAGGACCGCCCGGTCCGACCTCCGTCGATCGGCGCGCCGACCGACGAGCCGGTGGTGGCGTCGGCCGCTCCGACCGCTCCCGTCTCCGCGCAGACCCCGAGCGGTGGGCCGGCCAGCGAGCCGCCGGCGGCTTCGTCCGCTCAGTCACCGCCGCAGCAGCGTGCCGCGCAACCCGCCGACACGGGCGGTGACCCGGGCGTGAGCAGGTCCCCGGTTGCGGCGGCCGGCTCACCCCAGAGCCAGCCCGCCCAGCCTTCGGCGCCGCCCCAGTCGGCGTCACCGCAGCAGTCGGCGACCCAGCAAGCGACCTCCGAGCCCGCGCCGGGCGGCGGCCTGACCATGGTCGACGTGCGCCGACTGTGGCCCGACGTGCTGCAGGCGCTCAACCGGCGTCGCAAGGTGAGCTGGGCGCTGATCAGCCAGAACGCTCAGCCGCTCGGTCTCACCGGCCGCACCCTGACGCTGGGCTTCCCGAGCCAGGGCCTGCGCGACCAGTTCACCAACGGCAGCCACGCCGACCCGCTCCACCAGGCCGTCATCGACGTGATCGGCGCCGACTGGACGTTCGAGGCGATCGTCGACGGCGGCGCCGGCCCGTCCCGCAGTGAGCCGTCGCGGCCTGCTCCGCAGGTGGCGCAGGCGGCCGCACCGGGTGATCCGGCGGCGAGCCCCGCCGCGCCGGAGGCCGCATGGCCCGGGGCGGCGGGCGGCGCTGCCTCCGAGCAGGCGCCAGGTGTCGACCCGTGGGCGTCTCCGGAGGCGTCCGCGCCGCCGCGGATCGAGGCCAGCCCGTCGGCCATCGCCGCGGCCCGGGAGGCGATCCAGCCGACCCGCAACGGCGGCGTGGAGGTGGCCGAGCCGGGTTTCGACCCCGACGCCGAGGCCTCACCGGACGACCTCACCCTCGAGGTCGACGCGGTCGGCAGCGACGAGCTCCTCCAGCGCGAGCTCGGCGCCCAGATGATCGAGGAGATCCCGCACCAGTGACTCCCGCCCGCACCGCCCCCGCCACGATCCGCACCCGCACGACCCCCACCCCCACGACCCCCACCCCCACGACCCCCGAGGTGACCCGATGAGCCAGAACCCCTTCGACGCGCTCGGCGGTGGCGGCTTCGACATGAACGCCCTGCTCCAGCAGGCCCAGGCCATGCAGGAGCAGCTGATGTCCGCCCAGGACCGGCTCGCCGAGCAGACCGTCGACGGCACCGTCGCCGGGGGCGCGGTGACCGTCCGGCTCAACGGTGTGGGTGACCTGCAGGGCATCGACATCCGGGCCGGTGAGTTCGACGGCAGCGACCCCGACGACCTGGCCGACCTCAGCGACATGATCGTGGCGGCCTACCGCGATGCGAAGGCGCAGGCCGACGCCCTCGCCGGACAGACCCTGGGCCCCCTGGCCGGCGGGCTCGGCGGCATGGGCGGCGGCGCCGGCGACCCGGAGCAGCCGCCGCACCAGCTCGGCTTCTAGGCGCCCGCGATGTACGAGGGTGTCGTCCAAGACCTCATCGACGAGCTCGGTCGGCTGCCGGGCGTGGGTCCCAAGAGTGCGCAGCGGATCGCCTTCCACCTGCTCCAGGCCGACCCGGCCGACGTACGCCGCCTCGCGGACGTGCTCGTCGAGGTCAAGCAGCGGGTGAAGTTCTGCACGACCTGCTTCAACGTCTCCGAGGAGGAGCAGTGCCGGATCTGCCGTGACCCGCGCCGCGACCCCGCGGTGCTGTGCGTGGTGGAGGAGTACAAGGACGTCGTCGCGATCGAGCGCACCCGAGAGTTCCGCGGGCGCTACCACGTGCTCGGCGGCGCGATCAGCCCGATCGACGGGATCGGCCCCGAGCAGCTGCGCATCCGCGAGCTGCTCACCCGGCTGGCCGACGGCACGATCACGGAGGTCATCTTGGCCACCGACCCCAACCTCGAGGGCGAGGCCACCGCGACCTATCTCACCCGCCAGCTGGTGCCGCTGGGTCTGCGCGTGACGCGTCTCGCGAGTGGACTTCCCGTGGGTGGGGACCTTGAGTACGCGGACGAAGTGACCCTGGGTAGGGCGTTTGTGGGAAGGCGGGCAGCAGAATGACCAACTACGACATCGAGGTTTCGGCGGGGTCACCCCCGGTCGGCACCGGGGTGGACTCCGAGACCGAGGACTTCGCCCAGCAGATCGCCGACGCGGTGGAGTCGTTCCTCGTCGCGGTGCAGGCCATCTCGCGTGAGGCCGAGGGCGGTCGTGCGATCTCGCTGCTGCTCCTTGAGACCAGCCAGATCCTGCTCGCCGGCGCCCGGCTGGCCGCCCAGCAGGACTTCACCCCCGAGCAGGAGTACCAGCCCGACGTCGGCCCCGACCCCGACCTCGACGAGATGCGGCTTCGTCTGGCCCGGATCCTCGGGCCGGTCGACGAGTACGCCTTCAACTTCGACCCCTACGACCCGGAGCTGGTCACCTCGGTGCTCTCCGACGACCTGACCAGCATCGCCAACCAGGTCGCCCTCGGCCTGCGGCACCACCGCAACGGCAACATCAACGAGGCGCTGTGGTGGTGGCAGTTCTCCTACGTCTCCTCCTGGGGCAACGAGGCGAGTGCGGTGCTCCGGGCGCTGCAGTCGGTGGTCACCCACGACCGTTTGGACGCGGAGTTCACCGGCGAGGACGAGGAGCTCGCCGCTGCCGACGCCCTGCTGCGCACCGGTGACCCGGCCAGCGGTGAGATGGACGCGGCCCTCAGCCAGCCCGCTCAGTAGAATCGGGGCCGATCACCGCCTGCGCGGCTAGGAGCCGCCGCCGGCGTACGCACCCCGAAGCTAGGACCTACCCGTGGGCATCGTCGTCCAGAAGTACGGCGGCAGCTCGGTCGCCGACGCGGCCGGCGTCAAGCGCGTCGCACAGCGCATCGTCAACACCCGCAAGCAGGGCCACGACGTCGTCGTGGTGGTCTCTGCGATGGGTGACACCACCGACGAGCTGATCGACCTGGCCAACGAGGTGACCCCGCTGCCGCCGGCGCGCGAGCTGGACATGCTGCTCACCGCCGGCGAGCGGATCTCGATGGCCGTGCTGGCCATGGCGATCCAGAGCCTGGGCCACGAGGCCCGCTCCTTCACCGGGTCGCAGGCCGGTGTCATCACCGACGCCGAGCACGGCAAGGCCAAGATCATCGACGTCACGCCCGGCCGGATCGAGGCGGCGATCAACGAGGGCGCCATCGCCATCGTCGCCGGCTTCCAGGGCGTCTCCCAGACCACCAAGGACATCACCACCCTGGGCCGCGGCGGCTCCGACACGACTGCTGTCGCCCTGGCCGTCGCGCTCAAGGCCGAGGTGTGCGAGATCTACTCCGACGTCGACGGCATCTTCACCGCCGACCCTCGGATCGAGCCGCGCGCCCGGAAGATCCCGCGGATCTCGTACGAGGAGACCCTGGAGATGGCGGCGCAGGGCGCGAAGATCCTGCACCTGCGCTGCGTCGAGTACGCCCGCCGTTACGACATGCCGATCCACGTCCGGTCCTCCTTCTCCGAGAAGGAGGGCACCTGGGTCGTCAAGGCCGCCGATGTCGCGGCCGACGCACACGAAGGAGCCACCATGGAAGCCGCCATCATCACCGGCGTCGCGCACGACCGCAGCCAGGCCAAGATCACCGTGGTCGGCGTGCCCGACAAGCCGGGCGAGGCGGCCGCGATCTTCCGTGCGGTCGCCGAGGCGCAGATCAACATCGACATGATCGTCCAGAACGTCTCCGCCGCCGCCACCGGGCGCACCGACATCTCCTTCACGCTCCCGCGCGGCGAGGGGCAGACGGCGATGACCGCGCTGGCGCGCCTGCAGGACGTCGTGGGCTACGAGCGGTTGCAGTACGACGACGGTGTCGGCAAGGTGTCCATCGTCGGCGCCGGCATGAGCAGCGCCCCCGGCATCTCGGCCCGCTTCTTCGAGGCGCTCTCGGAGGCCGGGGTCAACATCGAGATGATCTCCACCTCGGAGATCCGGGTCTCGGTCGTCGTGGCCGAGACGCAGGTGCAGGACGCCGTCAACGCCGCGCACGCGGCGTTCGACCTGGAGTCCGACGAGATCGAGGCAGTGGTCTACGGGGGGACGGGACGATGACCATCCCACGACGTTCCTCGCTCCTCCGCTTGGCTTCCGCGCACACAACTTCGCGGGGATCCCGATCCCACAGGGAGATGTCATGGTGAACATTGGTGTGGTCGGCGCGACCGGTCAGGTCGGCGTCGCGATGCGGCAGATCCTCGCCGAGCGGGCGTTCCCCGTCGACGAGATCCGGTTCTTCTCCTCGGCCCGCTCCGCGGGCAAGGTGCTCACCTACGAGGGTCGCGAGGTGACCGTCGAGGACGCCGAGACCGCTGACCCCAGTGGGCTCGACATCGCGTTGTTCTCCGCCGGCGCGACCGCCTCGCGGGCGCTGGCGCCGCGCTTCGTCGAGGCCGGCGTGATCGTGGTCGACAACTCCTCGGCCTTCCGCAAGGACCCGGCCATCCCGCTCGTGGTCTCCGAGGTCAACCCCGAGGCCGCCCGCCCGGTCATCGAGGCCGGCCGCGGCATCATCGCCAACCCCAACTGCACCACCATGGCCGCGATGCCCGTGCTCAAGCCGCTGCACGACGAGGCCGGCCTGGTGCGCCTGATCGCCTCGACCTACCAGGCCGTCTCCGGCTCCGGCATCGCCGGCGTGGAGGAGCTCGCGACCGGGATCGCCGCCGCGGGCGACAAGGCCCGCGAGCTGGCCTACGACGGTGAGGCCGTCGCGTTCCCGGAGCCGGGGGTCTACAAGGAGACCATCGCCTACAACGTGCTGCCCTTCGCCGGCAACCTCGTCGACGACGGGTTGAACGAGACCGACGAGGAGCAGAAGCTCCGCAACGAGTCGCGCAAGATCCTCGGCATCCCCGACCTGGCCGTGTCCGGCATCTGCGTGCGGGTGCCGGTCTTCACCGGTCACTCGCTGGCGATCAACGCGGAGTTCGCCCGGCCGATGCCGCCCGAGCGGGCCCTCGAGCTGTTGTCCTCGGCGCCGGGTGTGCAGCTCACCGACATCCCCAACCCGCTCCTGGCAGCGGGCAAGGACCCCTCCTACGTGGG
>JAPSKJ010000118.1 GCA_031177735.1 Nocardioides sp. | reverse complement strand
GCCTTGTGCTTCTCCCGCGCCTGCTGGTAGGCGTCGCGGACCGCCCGCTTCTGCGCCACGCGCGCCGCCTTGCGAGCCTCCGCCTCGCTCCGTGCCGCCGTCGCCTTCGGGCTGCGGGAGGAGCGCCACTCGTCGTAGAGCAGGTAGAAGAAGCCGAACATGGCCAGCGCGCCGAAGAACCACCACTGCAGCCCGTAGAAGAAGTGCGGACCGTTGTCGAGCTCCGGCAGCTCCACCGGCTCCAGCGGCTCGGACGCGGGCGGGTCCTCCGACTTGAGCTCGACGAAGCCGCCGTAGACCGGATGACCGATGACCTCGGCGATCCGCTCGCTCGCCACGGCACGGGTCGCGTGGTCGTGGACCTCGGTGCTGTCGCCGGTGCCGTCCGCCCGCGCCCAGCCGACGACGGTGACCTCGCCCGAGGGCGGCGTCGGCGGCTCGACCACCTCGTCGTTGTTGGCCGACGGCATCCAGCCGCGATCGACCAGCAGGGCGGTGCCGTCCGCGGTGACGAGGGGTACGACGACGTCGACCCCAGAGGCGCCGTCGCGGGTGCGGTAGCGGACGATGACGGTGTTCGCAACGTCGTAGGTGCCCGTCGCGGTGACCTGCCGCCACTCGTCGCTCTCGTCGACGTCGCGCCCCACGGCGAGGACCTCGGCCACCGGCGCGGGTGCCTTGTCCTCGTTGGCCCGGACGACGGCATTGCGTTGCTGGCGGTCCTCCAGGCGGTCGAACTGCCACTGGCCGAGCCACCACGTGCCGGCGACCAGCACGACCACGGCGACGGCGAAGAACAGCCACCGCCGAGCGAGCAGGAAACGCAGGGACCGCACCGGATCAGGCTACGGACCCTAGGATGATGGAGTGCAGCCCGCCCCCTCCTCCGGACGCCTCGTGGACCGGTTCGGTCGCGTCGCGACCGATCTCCGCGTGTCGCTGACCGACCGCTGCAACCTGCGCTGCTCCTACTGCATGCCCGCCGAAGGCCTCGACTGGCTGCCGGGGGAGCAGGTGCTCACCGACGACGAGGTGGTCCGGCTGGTCACCATCGGGGTCGAGCGGCTGGGCATCCGCGAGGTGCGGTTCACCGGAGGCGAGCCGCTGGTGCGCCGCGGTCTCGTCGACATCGTCGCCCGCACGCACGCGCTCGGCGTCGAGACGTCGCTGACCACCAATGCGCTGGGTCTCAGCCGGATGGCGCCGGCACTGGCCGCTGCCGGGCTCGACCGGGTCAACGTCAGCCTCGACTCGATCCGTCCGGAGTCGTTCGCCGCCATCACCCGGCGCGACCGGCTGCACGACGTCCTCGACGGGCTCCGCGCCGCCCAGTCGGCCGGGCTGGGGCCGGTGAAGGTCAACGCCGTGCTGCTGCGCGGCGTCAACGACGACCAGGCGCCCGAGCTGCTGCGGTGGGCCGTCGAGGAGGGCTATCAGCTGCGCTTCATCGAGCAGATGCCGCTCGACGCCCAGCACGGCTGGTCGCGCGAGGCGATGGTGACCGCCGACGAGATCTTCGAGCGGCTCTCGGCCGAGTTCACCCTGGCTCCGGCCGAGGAGCCCCGCGGCAGCGCTCCGGCGGAGCTGTTCACCGTCGACGGCGGACCGGCCACCGTGGGTGTGATCGCGAGCGTGACCCGGCCGTTCTGCGGCGACTGCGACCGGGTCCGGCTCACCGCCGACGGGCAGATCCGCAACTGCCTCTTCGCGCGCGAGGAGTCCGATCTGCGCGCCGCGCTGCGGTCCGGCGCGAGCGACGACGAGCTCGCCGACCGCTGGGTCATCGCCATGGCCGGCAAGCGGGCCGGGCACGGCATCGACGACCCCACCTTCCTCCAGCCTGACCGGCCGATGTCGGCCATCGGCGGCTGACCGAGGTCACACCCGCTGGGGGGTGGGTTCGTGGCCCCGGCGACCTAGACTGGATCAATGGCCAGGGTGCACCAGGAGCCGATCCGGATCACGACAGCGGTCCGCAGCCGCAACGCGGACATCGCGCACCGGCAGAAGCGCTATCTGATCTCGATGGTGATCCGCTCGGTGTGCTTCGTGGGAGCGGTGATCGCCGGCGCCCTGGGGATCGGCTGGCTGTGGCCGATCCTGATCGCGGCCGCGCTGATCCTGCCCTACGTCGCCGTGGTGATGGCCAACGCGACCGACACCCGCGGCGACGACTTCCGCTTGGCGGACAGCCCGTTCGGCGAGCTGCCCGCTGCCCGCCCCGACGACCGCGGCCGCGACGCGTGAGTCTCGATGACAAGTCCGAGCTCGACCTGTGCTCGGCGAAGGGCTGCCGCGCGGCGGGGTCGTGGGAGCTGCGGTGGAACAACCCCAAGCTGCACACCCCGGAGCGTCGCAAGATCTGGCTGGCCTGCGACGACCACAAGCCGTCGCTCACCGACTTCCTCGGCGCCCGCGGCTTCCTGAAGGAGATCGAGCCGCACTAGCGGCGTGCGCCGGCGTGGGTGTCCGGACGGGACAGGCCGCGCGTCATGACCGATTCGGCATACCTACCGGTAATGGCTAGCGTCCGTGATCGTGAGTGAGACCACAGGCCGGTCGGTGCTGGTGACCGGCGGAAACCGCGGCATCGGACGAGCGATCGCGGAGGCGTTCCTGGCTCAGGGCGACCGGGTCGCGGTGACCACCCGCAGCGGAGGAGCGCCCGAGGGGGCGCTCGACGTGCGCTGCGACGTCACCGACCCCGACCAGGTCGAGGCCGCCTTCAAGACCGTGGAGGAGGCGCACGGCCCGGTCGAGGTGCTCGTCGCCAATGCCGGCATCACGGCCGACACCCTCATCCTGCGGATGAGCGAGGACGACTGGGCGTCGGTGCTCGACACCAACCTGACCGGATCGTTCCGGCTCGCGAAGCGGGCCGCGAAGGGCATGCTGCGGCTCAAGCGTGGGCGCATCGTCTTCGTCTCCAGCGTGGTCGGCCTGCTCGGCAGTGCCGGCCAGACCAACTACGCCGCCTCCAAGGCCGGCCTGGTCGGGCTCGCCCGGAGCCTGGCGCGCGAGCTGGGCAGCCGCGGCATCACCGCCAACGTGGTGGCCCCTGGCTTCGTGGAGACCGACATGACCGCGGTGCTGAGCGACGACCAGCGCGCTGCCATCAAGCAGCAGGTGCCGCTGGGCCGCTACGCGACGCCCGACGAGGTGGCCGGTGCGGTCACCTGGCTGGCCGGCGACGCGGCGGCCTACGTCACCGGGGCTGTCATCCCGGTGGACGGCGGCCTCGGCATGGGCCACTGAGCGATCTGACGCAGGCATCGCCGGCCGACGCCGGCTCGACCAACGAAAGGCACGACATGGGCATTCTCGAGGGCAAGCGGATCCTGGTCGCCGGCGTGACGATGGACTCCTCCATCGGGTTCGCGACGGCCAAGTTCGCCCAGGAGCAGGGCGCGACCGTGCTCATCTCCAACTTCGGCCGCGCGCTCGGCATCACCCGCCGCATCGCCAAGCGCCTCCCGACGGAGCCGCCCGTGCTCGAGCTGGACGTCACCGACGACAGCCACCTGGCCGCGCTGCCCGAGGCGATCAGGGAGCACGTGGACGGGCTCGACGGCGTCGTGCACTCGATCGCCTACGGCAATCCCGAGACCCTCCTCGGCGGCAAGTTCCTCGAGGGGCCCTGGGACGACGTGGCGACCGCGATGCGCGTCTCGGCCTACTCCCTGATGAGCCTGGCCAACGCGTGCCGCCCGTTGATGGCGTCCGGCGGCTCCGTGGTCGGGCTCACCTTCGACGCCACGGTCGCCTGGCCGGCGTACGACTGGATGGGCGTGGCCAAGGCGGGCCTGGAGTCCTGCGCCCGCTACCTCGCCCGCGATCTGGGTCCCGAGGGCATCCGGGTCAACCTCGTCTCGGCCGGCCCGCTCCGCACGCTGGCCGCCAAGGCGATCCCGGGCTTCACCGAGCTCGAGGACATGTGGACCACCCGCGCCCCCCTCGGCTGGGACAACGCCGACCAGGAGCCGACCGCGCGGGCGGTCTGCGCGCTGCTCTCCGACCTGTTCCCCGCCACGACGGGCGAGATCGTCCACGTGGACGGGGGCTTCCACGCCATGGGAGCGTGAGGCCCTACGTTGGGGGGCATGACGTCCCCCCACCGTCTGATCGTCGTCCGCCACGCGAAGGCCGAGCCCTGGGCTCCCAGCGACGCCGAGCGTGAGCTCGCGCCACGCGGGCGCGACGACGCGGCGGCTGCGGGCCGCTGGCTGGCCGAGCAGGGCCTGAGCCCCGACGCCGCGCTCGTGTCGGCGGCCGTGCGCACCCGGCAGACGTGGGCCTTGATGAGCGCGGCGGCCGGGTGGACGGTCGAGCCGGATCTCGACGAGGGGCTCTACACCGCCGGACCGGAGACCGCGCTCGACCTCCTCCGTGCCGTCGACCCCGAGGCCGGCACCGTCGTGCTGCTCGGCCACAACCCGACGGTGGCCTACCTGGTCCACCTGCTCGACGACGGCACCGGCGCCCGCACGGGAGCCGAGGAGCTGACCGGCGACTTCCCGACGAGCGCCGTCGCCGTCTTCGAGTACGCCGGCGAGTGGGTCGACCTCGACCTCGGCTCCGCCGCGTTGACGGCCGTGCACATCGCCCGCGGCTGAGCCCGGCTGGTCCCGGGCTCAGACCGGGGGAGCGGGCGTCACGATGCCGGCCTCGGCGTCGGCCGCCTCGACCTCCTCGCGGGTGATGCCGAGCAGGTAGATGATCGTGTCGAGGTAGGGCACGTTGACGGCCGTGTCGGCCGCGGAGCGCACCATCGGCTTGGCGTTGTAGGCGATCCCGAGGCCTGCGGCAGCGAGCATGTCGAGATCGTTCGCGCCGTCGCCGATGGCGATGGTCGCGGCCTCGGAGATCCCGAGCTCGGCGGCGAACTCGCGCAGCGCCTGCGCCTTGCCGGCCCGGTCGACGACGTCGCCGACGATCCCGCCGGTGAGCGCGCCGTCGGCGATCTCGAGCTCGTTGGCGCGCGCGTAGTCGATGCCGAGGTCGGCGGCGAGCCGGTCGGTGATCTGGCTGAAGCCGCCGGAGACGATCGCGAAGCGGTAGCCGAGCCGGCGCAGCGCCCGCACCATCGTGCGGGCGCCGGGGTTGAGCTGGATGCGGGCGTAGACCTCGTCGATCGCCGAGGCCGGGACGCCCTCGAGCAGCTTGACCCGGGCGCGCAGCGACTCCTCGAAGTCCAGCTCGCCGCGCATGGCCCGCTCGGTCACCTCGGCGACCTCGGCCTCGCAGCCGGCGTGGGCGGCGAGCATCTCGATCACCTCGCCCTGCACCAGGGTGGAGTCGACGTCCATCACGATCAGCTTCGCGCCGTGACGCATCATCGTGGCCGGCTGCACCGCGATGTCGACGCCCTGGTGCGCCGCCTCGACCGAGAGCGCGGCGCGCAGGTCGTCGGGGTCGGCGCCGGAGACCTGCAGCTCGATCGCGGTGACCGGGTAGCGGGCCAGCCGCTGGATGCGGTCGATGTTGCCACCGGAGTCGGCGATCCGCCCGGTGACGGCGGCCATCGCGGTCGCGCTCAGCGGGTAGCCGAGGATCGTCACGTGCGACTTGCGGCGCCGGGGCAGGTTGTCGCCCGAGCCGCGCTCGAACTCCACGTGCATGTCGAGGGCGGCGGCGGTCGCGCCGATGGCGGAGCGCAGCGCGACCTCGTCGGCCGGCTCGGTGACCAGCACGCCGAGCACGAGCCGGCCGCGCAGCACGATCTGCTCGAGGTCGACGACCTCGACGCCGGCCGCGGCGAGACGGGTGAAGATCGATCGGGTCACGCCCGGCCGGTCGCGACCGGTGAGCGTGATCAGCAGCGTGTCGGGCGTCCCCGGTGTGTGTGCCATCGCGGCCTCAGCGTAGTGGCTGATCTGGCCACGCCTCCGGCGAGCCCGCGGCCGTGAGAGCGCGCCTGGCCGCCCGGTCCAGCGGCACGAGAGCGTCGCGTCGCGTCGCCATCTCGTACGCCGTGACCGCACCGCCGTCGTCCTCGAGCGCCAGGGCCACGATCTCGGCGAGCTGCAGAGCCCGGGCGGCCAGTCCGACCGACCGCTCCGGCACGCCGGGGGGCGCCTCCAGGTGGGGCCGGTGCCGGAGGTTGAGCAGACGGTCGGCGACCTCGGGCCGCCACCGGGCCACATCGAGCTCTGCAAGGGCGTCGGCCGTGCGCGGCAGCGCCGCCCGCAGCTCCCGGTCGGCCTCACCGATGTCGGGGAGCTGGCGCCGGCCGGCGGCGTACGCCTGCCAGGTGACAGCCGCGCCGACCCGGGAGGGGACCAGTCCCACCCCGGCGTCGGTCACGACCGCCTCGCCGGCCGTGACCGCAGCCTCGTTGAGCTCTCGGGGGCCACCCAGGCCGACCAGGTCGCCCTCGGCAGGGAAGGCGGCGCCGAACGACGTGGCGCCCTCGGCGCGGAGCCGGCTGAGCCCACCGACCAGGGTGTCCGCGGCCTCCGCGCCGCCGAGGCCGAGCGCGTGCAGGCCGGCGACCGTGTGGGTGGCGTCGCTGCCGATGACCGCGTCGATCATCAGATCGGCGACGACGTGGCCG
>JAPSKJ010000117.1 GCA_031177735.1 Nocardioides sp. | reverse complement strand
GGGCTGGTCGAGGCCGACCACGTCCTGCTCGCGGTCGGCGCGGTCCCCGAGACCCGGCTGGCCGAGGCCGCCGGACTGAGCGTCGACAACGGCGTCGTGGTCGACGAGCACCTGCGCGCCTCCGACCCTCGGGTCTTCGCGGCGGGCGACGTCGCCAACGCCCGCAACGCCTCCCTCGGCCGGTCGCTGCGGGTGGAGCACTGGGACAACGCCGTCCGCCAGGGGGCTCTGGCCGCGCGCACGATGCTCGGCAGGGACGACCGCTACGACTGGGCGCCCTACTTCTACACCGACCAGTTCGAGTTCTCGATGGAGTACGTCGGCCACGGCTCGGCCGACGACGACGTCGAGATCCGCGGCGACCTGGGGGCCGGCGAGTTCGTCGCGTACTGGCTCGCCGGGGACACCGTCACGGCCGGCATGAACGTCAACACCTGGGACGTCAACGACCGGCTCCGGGAGCTGGTCGGCACCACCGTCGACCGCGCGGCGCTGACCGACCTGCGCTGAGCCGAGCGCCGCCGCTCTCGTGCCTCGTGCGAGAGGTTCAGAAGCGCTTCCACCACAGGTTGACCGCGTAGTCGACCTCCAGCAGGTCGCGCGGGTGCTCGGCGAGCACCGCCTCGGCCGCCGCGGTCGGCAGCTCGATGCGCACCACGGCCGCCAGGTCGGCGTACGAGGTGAACCGCCAGCCCATGTCGACCGCCTCCCGGCTCCACCCGCGGGTCGACCAGAACCGCTCGACCGCGTCCGGGTCCACCTCGGGGAACCCGCGCCGGAACCACCGGCCGAACGTCGACCGGGTCGGGTCGTTGTCGATCACCAGCGCCGTGCCGCCGCGTCGGACCACCCGGTCCAGCTCGGCCAGCCCCGGCTCGCAGCCCGGCCCGAAGAAGTACGCCCACCGCGCGTGCACCACGTCGACCGAGGCATCCGGCAGCGGCAGCTCCTGGGCGAGGCCCTGGTGGACCGCGACGTTCCCCAACCGTCGGGTACGCCGCCGGGCGAGTGCGACGAGCGAGGGATGCGGCTCCACGCCCGTGACGGTGCGTGCGGTCGCCGCGAACCGCGGCAGGTGGAAGCCCGTGCCGCAACCGACGTCGAGCACGTCGCGCCCCGACCAGCCGGGGGAGCCGGACCCGACCGCAGCCTCCATCGCCGCCCAGAGGCGGCCGTCAGGATCGGCGGCCCGGTTCTCGACCTCGTAGGTCGCGGTGTGGTGCCAGATGTTGGGGCTGGGCCGCGCGCCCCCCGGGATCCCGCTCAGATGCGGACGGTGCCGTTGGGGGAGTCGAACTGCACGGCCACCAGGCCCGGCGTGCCGTGCTCGGCCACCCAGTCGAGCCGGACGTTCTCGGCCGGCTTGCCGGTCCACGGGTCGACCCGCTCGCGCAGGTCCTCGCCGAGGTAGTCCCGCACCCGCTGCGGGTCACCGGAGATCTCCACCGCGACCAGGGTGATGTCGGACCCGGCGTTGCCAGGGTGCAGCTCGGCGGGCGACTCCCAGTGGATGAAGTAGGGCAGCTGCGGGTCGGCGATCAGGCCGTTGATGCCGATCTGCTTCCACAGCAGCTCGGTGCCGTCGGGCTTGTGCCGGTTGCCCGGCACCGCCTGGCGGCCCAGCCGCTTCTCGACCACGGTGATGTCGTCGACCGCGACGACCCAGCCGAGCCAGCCGCCGCCCAGCGCCGAGCGCGCCTTGACCGCCTGGCCGAACGGCGCCTTGTCCGAGGCGGGGTGGTCGAGCGCCTCGACCACCTCCAGGTAGATGCCGCCGCGCAGCGGAAGGGTGTAGTTGCGGGTGCCGAAGCGCGGGTGCACGCCGCCGTCGATGAACTCCTGCCCGAGCAGAGCACCGAGGCGCTCGGCGGTTCCGACCAGGCCATCGGGTCCCGCAGCGTAAGAGAGGTGGTCCAGGCGCATGCCCTGATTCTGAACACACCCTTGACAGAGGTGCGCACGGGGGTCGAGGTCTCTTGACGTCGAGAGGCTGAGTTCGGTTCGGTCCGGCGCTACGCGCCGGGGTCCGCCGGGTGGATGGCGAGTCGCGACCGCGACCGCAGGTGCTCGTCGCACAGCCGTACCAAGACGGTGTAGGCGCCCTCGCCCATCAGCGCGGTCAGCTCGGCGGCGTGGCTGAGGTAGACCGGCTCGACGGCGGTGTGCGCCTCGGTGTTGCCCGAGCAGTACCAGTCCAGGTCGTGCCCGCCCGGGCCCCAGCCACGGCGGTCGTACTCCCCGATGGAGACCTCCAGGTAGGAGGTGCCGTCCTGCCGCTCGACGGTGCGGAACGTACGCCGGATCGGCAGCTGCCAGCACACGTCCGGCTTGGTCTCCAGCGGGTTGCGTCCCTGCCGCAGGGCGAGCGCGTGCAGGGCGCAGCCGGCACCGCCCGGGCCGTCCGCGGGAGCGAAGTCGGGGCGGTTGTGGAACACGCACGCCTGCTGACCGTCGACGACCACCGCTCGCGTCTTGCGCTCGCCGTCCTCGTCCTTCTCGACCCAGTCCCGGGTGCGCGCCGGGCGGCCGACCGGTGCCAGCTGCCACAGCGAGGCGTCGAGCTGGGCGACGAAGCCAGCGACGCGCGCCTCGTCGTCCTTGTCGGCGAAGTGGGCTCCGAGCGTGCAGCACCCGACGTCGGGTGCGGTGGCGTAGATGCCGCGGCAGCCGCGCCCGAAGATGCACTCGTAGGACGACGTCAACCAGGTGAGGTCGCAGCGCAGCACCTCGTCGGCGTCGTCGGGGTTCTCGAACTCCACCCACGCGCGTGGGAAGACGAGATCCACTTCGGGCACCTGGGAAGCCTACGCGGCGTGCCCGCCCGTGCTGCTGCCAGATACGGCGTTCGCGCACGGACGGCCGCGATACGTTAGGGCCATGCGCCTGGGCGTGCTCGACATCGGGTCCAACACCGGTCATCTCCTCGTGGTCGACGCCCACGGGGGAGCTGCGCCGCTGCCGGCCTTCTCCTACAAGGAGCCGCTCCGGCTCGCCGAGCACCTCGACGACAGGGGCGCCGTCACCCAGGCGGGACTCGACGCGCTCACGGCCTTCACCCACGGCTCGGTGCGGGTCGCCGAGGACAAGGGCTGCGCCGAGATGCTCGGCTTCGCCACCTCCGCGGTGCGTGACGCGGTCAACTCCGAGGAGGTCCTCGACCACGTCCACGACCGCACCGGCGTGCGCATCGAGGTGCTCTCCGGCGAGGACGAGGCCCGGCTGACCTTCCTGGCGGTGCGCCGCTGGTTCGGCTGGTCCGCCGGCCGGCTCGCGGTCTTCGACATCGGTGGTGGGTCGCTGGAGATCGCCGGCGGCAAGGACGAGGCGCCCGATGTGGCCTGGTCGCTGCCGCTGGGGGCCGCACGACTGGCTCGCACCTTCTTCGCCGCCGCACCCGACGAGGAGCGGCTGCGGGCGCTGCGCCGCGACATCCGCGCCCAGATCGCCCAGGACGCGGGCAACCTGCTGCGCGCCGGCGTACCGGACAAGGCGGCCGCGACGTCGAAGACCTTCCGCAGCCTCGCGCGCATCTGCGGGGCCGCCCCGAGCGGCGAGGGTCCGCTGGTCGCGCGCTCGCTGCCGTTGAGCGAGCTGCGTCGCTGGATACCGAAGCTCATGAGCATGAACTCCGACGAGCTCGCCGCCCTGCCCGGCGTCTCGGCCAGTCGCAGCCACCAGATCGTGCCGGGGGCGCTGGTGGCGGAGGCCTGCATGGACATCTTCGACCTGACCGAGCTCGAGATCTGCCCGTGGGCCCTGCGCGAGGGTGTGATCCTCGAGCGGCTCGACCAGATGAGCGTGCTGGGGACCGACGAGCCGTGACCCGTGTCGGCCTCTCCACCGTCTCGGTCTACCCCGAGTCGACCGCGCACGCCTTCGCCTACGCCAAGACGGTCGGCTACGACTCCGTCGAGGTGATGGTCGGGGTCGACGCGCTCAGCCAGCAGACCTCCGCGGTGGCGCAGCTCGCCGATCACCACGAGATCGCGGTCTCCGCGGTCCACGCGCCCTGCCTGCTGTTCACCCAGCGGGTCTGGGGCACCGAGCCGTGGGGCAAGCTGCAGCGCTCCGCCGAGATGGCCCACGAGGTCGGCGCCGGCACGGTCGTCGTGCACCCGCCGTTCCGCTGGCAGAAGGAGTACGCCGCCGGCTTCGTGTCCGGCATCGCGGCCCTGGAGGCGGAGACCGGTCTCTTCTTCGCCGTCGAGAACATGTACCCCTGGCGTGCCCGCCGGCGGCGCGGGGTGGAGATGTACCTCCCGGGTCGGGACCCGTCCCTCGACGACTACGCCAACGCGACCATCGACCTCTCCCATGCCGCGATCGCCGCCCAGGACCCGGTCGCCATGGCCGAGCGGCTCGGTGACCGGCTGCGCCACGTCCACCTGACCGACGGCACCGGCTCGGCCAAGGACGAGCACCTCGTGCCGGGGCGCGGCAGCATCGGCGCCGACCGCTTCCTCCAGCACCTGGCCCGCTCCGACTTCGACGGCGAGATCGTCGTGGAGATCAGCACCCGCAAGGCGGCGACCAAGGCCGAGCGAGAGGCAGACCTGCGGGAGTCCCTGGAGTTCGCGCGGGAGCACCTCGGCGTGGTGTCGGCCCCGTGAGCGACGGCGCCGCGCGGCGCGGACGCCGCCCCGGTGCGCCCGACACCCGAGCCGCGATCCTGGCCGCCGCCCGCGAGCGGTTCGCCGTGGCCGGCTTCCCCGCCACCTCGGTGCGCGCGATCGCCACCGACGCCGGCGTCGACCCGGCGCTGGTGCACCACTACTTCGGCACCAAGCGCGACCTCTTCATGGCGGCGCTGGAGGTGCCGGTCGACCCCCGCGAGGTGCTGACGCCCGTCATCGCGGCCGGGCCCGACAGCGCCGGCGAGGGGATCGTCCGGGCCATGCTCTCGGTGTGGGACGACCCCGACCGCCGGCTGCCGCTGGTGGCGATGGTGCGCAACCTGCTCGACCCCTCCGCGCCCAACCTGTTCCAGGAGAGCTTCCTCCAGGTCGTGATCGGGCCCGTCCTCGTCGACCTCGGGATCGACGACGTCGCGCGCCGGCTGCCGTTCGTGGCCAGCCAGCTGGTCGGCCTGATCGTGCTGCGTTACGTGCTCGCGGTCGAGCCGATGGCCTCCCTGCCCGCCGAGGAGGTCGTGGCGACGGTCGGTCCCACCGTCCAGCGCTACCTCACCGGTCCGCTGCCCTCTTGACCCTGTCCTGAGACAGGCGCACAATTCATCACATGATGAATTCAGCGGTCGCGGCACGCGACCTCCGCGTCGTCCGGGGCGGTCGGGAGGTCCTGCACGGGCTCGACTTCACGCTGGACGCCGGCCGGGTCACCGGCCTGCTCGGCCCCTCCGGCTGCGGGAAGTCCACGCTGATGCGGGTGCTCACCGGCGTGCAGGCCGGCGTCACCGGCAGCTGCAGCGTCTTCGGGGAGCCGGCCGGGTCGGCTGCGCTGCGGCACCGGATCGGCTACGTCACCCAGGCCCCGAGCGTCTACGACGACCTCACGGTGGTGGAGAACCTCCGCTTCTTCGCGCGCGTGCTCGGGGTGGGCGCCGAGGCGGTCGAGCGCGCGATCACCGCCGTCGAGCTGACCGCCCAGGCCGAGCAGGTCGTCGGCAGCCTCAGCGGCGGCCAGGCGTCGCGGGCCAGCCTGGCCGTCGCGCTGCTGGGTGAACCGGACCTGCTCGTGCTCGACGAGCCGACCGTGGGGCTCGACCCGGTGCTCCGCGAGGAGCTGTGGTCGCTCTTCCACGGGCTCGCCGAGGGCGGTGCCGCGGTGCTCGTCTCCAGCCACGTCATGGACGAGGCCGAGCGGTGCGACCGACTGCTCCTGATGCGCGCCGGCGTCTTCCTGGCCGAGGGCACCCCGGCCGAGATCAAGGCGGCGGCGGGCGTGGACGACGTCGAGCAGGCCTTCCTGAGGATCGTGCGAGGTGCCGCATGACCGCCTCAGCCGCCTCCCGTCCTCCCCGCTCCGCCCGGCGACCGGTCATCCGAGGAGGCCGACGATGAGCCTGCGACGTACGCTCGCCGTCGCCACGCGCGTGCTGACCCAGCTGCGCCGCGACCACCGCACCCTGGCGATGCTCGTGGTGCTGCCCTGCCTGCTGATGACGCTGCTGTGGTGGATGTTCAGCGACGCCCCCGGCGAGGTCTTCGACCGGCTCGGCCCGGGGTTGCTGGCGCTCTTCCCCTTCATCGTGATGTTCCTGGTCACCAGCGTCACCACCCTGCGCGAGCGCTCGTCGGGCACCCTCGAGCGGCTGTTGGCGATGCCACTCGGGCGGCTCGACTTCCTGCTCGGCTACGCGCTCGCCTTCGGCCTGGTCGCCGCTGTCCAGGCGGCCCTCGCCGTCACCGTCAGCGTGGGACTGCTCGACCTCGACGTGGCCGGCCCGGTGTGGCTCCTCGGCGTGGTGGCGGTCGCCGACGCGGTCCTCGGCACGGCCCTGGGCCTGTTCGTCAGCGCCTTCGCCCGCACCGAGTTCCAGGCGGTCCAGTTCATGCCGCTCGTGGTCGTGCCGCAGATCCTGCTGTGCGGGCTGTTCCTGGCCCGTGACCGG
>JAPSKJ010000116.1 GCA_031177735.1 Nocardioides sp. | reverse complement strand
TGGCTCGCGGAGGTACGTTGTCGGGGTGCTGCCCCGGATCCTGCTCGCCGTCGGGTCCGGTGGCGCCCTCTCGCTGGCCTTCGAGCCTGTGGCGCTGCCCTGGCTGATCCCGTTCGGCGTCGCGGGTCTCGTGCTCGCCGTGCGCGGGATGAGCGCAGGTCGCGCCTGGTGGCCGGCGTGGTGCTTCGGGATCGCGTTCTACTTCACCCACATCTACTGGATGCGGGGCTCGGTCGGCACCGACGCGTGGCTGGCCCTCGCCGGTATCGAGTCACTGTTCTACGGCGCGCTCGGCCCCGCGATCGTGCTGCTCGGCCGGCTACCGGCCTGGCCCCTCTGGGTCGCGGTCGCGTGGACCGCGATGGACAACGTGCGGGCGAGCTGGCCGTTCAGCGGCATGCCGTGGGGCCGGTTGTCGTTCGGCGTCGTCGACACCCCGGTCGCGCACGCTCTGCCCTACCTCGGCATGAGCCTCCTCGACCTGCTGCTGGCCCTCCTCGGCGCGTCCATCGCCGCCGTGGTCGCCGGCGCCCGCCGGCGCCGGGCGGTCCTGGTGGCGCTCGCCTGCGCGGCCGTGCTGCTGGCGCCGGCGCTGCACCCCTGGGAGCCGCACGAGGAGCGCCGCACGACGATCGCGGTGGTCCAGGGAGACGTGCCGGGTCCCGGCAACGACATCCTCTACGACCACCGACAGGTCACCCGCAACCTGGCGCAAGCGACCGAGCAGCTGGCCGGTGACATCGCCAGCGGTGAGACCGCGCGGCCGGCGTTCGTGGTCTGGCCCGAGAACAGCACGGCGGTCGACCCGTTCCGCGACGCCTCGACCAACGCGGTCATCGAGTCGGCCGTCGCCTCGCTCGGGATCCCGGTGCTGGTCAGCGCCATCGTCGACGGTGGGCCCGACCACGTGCTCAACCAGGGCATCGTGTGGGACCCCGACACCGGAGCGGGGGAGCGCTACACCAAACGCCACCCGGTGGCCTTCGGCGAGTACGTCCCGCTGCGCTCGGCCCTGCGTGGCTTCATGTTCGGGCGGCTGCAGGAGATCGGCCGCGACATGGTCGCCGGCACCGGCGCCGACCCGCTCGACATCGCCGGCATCAGCGTCGCCGACGCGATCTGCTTCGACGTCGCCTACGACGATGTCTTCTACGACCAGGTCGGCCGCGGAGCCGAGCTGATCACCGTGCAGACCAGCAACGTCATGTTCATCTTCACCGACCAGATCGAGCAGCAGTTCGCGATGACGCGGCTGCGCGCCATCGAGACCGGCCGGTACGCCGCCGTCGCCTCGCCGAACGGGGTCAGCGGTGTCATCGCGCCGGATGGCGAGGTGCTGGCGCGTGCGCCGGTGCGGTCCACCGCGGTGCTGAGCACCGAGGTCGGCCTGGTCGACAACGTCACGCCCGCGGTCCGGATGGGGTTGTGGCCGGGAAGAGTTTGCGTAACGCTCGGCGCCCTTAGCCTGTTGTTCAGCCTCTCGTTCAGGCGCCGCCGCTACGGTCGCGCACCACTGCCCACGGCGCAGGCCGACCAGCCGGTGCCCGACCAGAGGAACGAGACGAGCCTGACGTGACTGCCGCAGCGGAGCACCGAGTGATCGATCCTGTCGCACAGCTGGGGCGCGTCGTGATGGTCGTGCCGACGTACAACGAGGCGGACAACCTCGCCTGGATCGTCGAGCGACTGCTGCGCGCTCAGCCGGGGATCGACGTTCTGGTCGTCGATGACGGGTCGCCGGACGGCACCGGCCGGATCGCCGACGAGCTCGCCGCGCAGGACTCCCGCGTCCACGTGCTGCACCGCACCGAGAAGGCCGGCCTCGGCGCGGCCTACCTGCACGGGTTCCGGTGGGCGCTCGACGAGGGCTACGACGTGATCGGCGAGATGGACGCGGACGGCTCGCACCAGCCCGAGGAGCTCGGCCGGCTCCTGCACGGGCTGCTGGACGCCGACCTCGTGATCGGCTCCCGCTGGGTGCCTGGCGGGTCGGTCGTGAACTGGCCGCTGCAGCGCCACGCGCTCTCGCGCGGGGGCAACCTCTACGTGCGGATGCTGCTCGGCATCTCGGTGCGCGACGCGACGGCCGGCTACCGCGTCTTCCGGCGCAGCACGCTGGAGAAGGTGGACCTGGAGTCGGTGGAGTCGACGGGCTACGTCTTCCAGACCGACATGGTGACCCGCACGCTGCGCGCGGGCCTGTGCGTCCGGGAGGTTCCGATCGAGTTCGTCGAGCGGGTCCGGGGCGACTCCAAGATGAGCGGGGCGGTCGCAGCGGAGTCGATGCGCCGGGTGACCCGCTGGGGTCTGCGCGAGCGCCGCGAGCGTGTCCGGCGTGGGTGGGCGAGGGCGCGGACCCGGCTCAGGGGGCGTCGCGGATAATCGATCCATGACCCGACGACGCCTGCTGCCCTGGCTGCTCTTCCTGGCGTTCGTCGTGATGCCGCTGGTCGAGCTCTACGTGCTCATCCAGGTCGGTCAGGTCATCGGTGTCTGGTGGACGATCCTGCTCCTGCTCGCCGACGCCGTCCTCGGCTCGTGGTTGGTCAAGCGGGAGGGGCGCCGCGCCTTCGCCGCGCTCCGCGAGGCGCTCGGCAGCGGCCGGATGCCGGCGCGCGAGCTCGCGGACGGCATCCTGATCGTCATCGGCGGCACGCTGATGGTCAGCCCGGGCTTCGTCACCGACATCGTCGGACTCCTGCTCATCCTCCCGCTGACCCGCCCGGTGGCGCGCCGACTGCTCACCGCTGCCGTCTCGCGCCGCCTGCTCGGCACGGCCGGGCCGCTCGCGCCGTTCGGTGGGGCGCGGCCCCGCAGTGGCGCCGCCGGGCCCCACGAGCACCCGCACGGGCGAGCGCCGGGGCAACCCGACGGACAACAGCGCCCCGGAGACGGGCCTGGGCCGGTCGTCCGGGGCGAGGTCGTCGACGACTAGCCAGTCGGGTCAGTCGCCGCTCGCGTCCGCCTGGTTCAGGCGGTCGCCTTGCGCTTCTTCTGGTTGGCGCGGTGCAGGTGGGCCGGGCCGATCTCGCCACCGCGCAGCAGCTCCAGGCGCTCCTTGAGGATGTCCTCGAGCTCCTTCTCCGAGCGCCGCTCCAAAAGCATGTCCCAGTGCGTGCGGGCGGGCTTCTCGGCCTTCTCCTCCGGCTGCGCCCCCGAGACGTTGAGCGCCTCGGCGCCGCAACGCGGGCACTCCCAGACCGCCGGGACCTCAGCCTCGACGGACATCGTGATCTCGAAGTCGTGTCCGCGCGGGCAGCGGTAGCCGACCTGCTGCCGGGCCGCGAACTCGATGCCGCGCTCGTCCTCGAAGCTCTGGCCACCCAGCCGCGCTCCACGTAGTGTGCGCTCCGCCATCGGGCACCTCCTGGTCTCGTTGCCCCGTGGTGCGTCTGTGAGACCACCACGCCGGTCAGTTGCGAGGCGGTGCCGCGGCTCGCTCGTGGCGGCGCGACGCCGGCCCCTCGAAGTGTTCAACGGTAGCGAGGTGCCCAAGATTCCGACAATGTGCGCGTGATCCCGCGCACGCCGTCATGCCGGCGTCGAGCCGACTGAGCCGACCGACCCGACTCACACGACGGCGGGGCGCCGGTTGCCGGCCTGCTCGATGCCCTTCTCGGTGTCCACCAGAGCCAGTAGCAGGCCGCCGACGACGAAGAACGCGATCAGGGCGAGGATGGCTGGCCGGTAGGAGTCGGTCAGCTGGTAGACCAGCCCGAACACCAGGGTGCCGAGCCAGGAGGTGCCTCGATCCATCGCGTGGTAGAGGCTGAAGTACTCCGCCTCCTTGCCGGCCGGGATGAACAGCGAGAAGTACGACCGGGCCAACGCCTGGGTGCCGCCCATGACCAGCCCGATGCCCACACCCACCGCCAGGAGCGGCGCCAGCTGCTCCGCCGGGACGAAGTACGCCGCCAGCACGACCAGGACCCAGCCCGCGATGCCGCCGAGCACCACCCGCTTCGCGCCGAACCGGCCCGCCGCGCGGCCGAAGACCAGGGCTCCGCCGACAGCGACGAACTGCACGAGCAGGTAGATGCCCAGCATCGTGCCCTCGGCGAAGCCCAGCTCCTCGACGCCGTAGGTGGAGGCTGAGGAGAGCACCGTCTGGATGCCGTCGTTGAAGAAGAGGTAGGCGAGCAGGAAGGTCAGCGCGACAGGGTAGTTGCGCAGGTCCTTCACCGTGGCGGCCAGCTGACCGAAGGAGCGAGCGAGCAGCCCGCCCTCCACCACCTCGACGTCGAGCGGCTCGTGGCGCCTGATCCGTCGCCACGGGATGACGATGAACGCCGCCCACCACACCGCGGCGGAGAGCAGGCACAGTCGGACCGCCATCGCCGTGGAGAGGCCGAGGGCGTCGTGGAAGGTGACCACCAGAAAGTTCACGGCGAGCAGGAGGCCGCCCCCGGCGTAGCCGTAGGCCCAGCCACGTGACGAGACCCGGTCACGCTCGTCCTCGGTCGAGATGAGCGGCAGGATCGAGTCGCTGACCACCACGGCGGCGCCTGCGCACAGGTTGGCGACGATGAACATCACGCTGCCGAACCACCAGTTGTCGCCGGTGAGGAAGAACAACAAGCCTGCCGCCAGGGCGCCGGTCCACGCGAAGCCCGCCATCAGGTCGGGCTTGCGGGACGTGCGGTCGGCCATGGCACCGATCAGCGGGAACAGCACCGCGGAGAGCAGCGTGGAGAGCGTGATCACGTAGGACGGCAGGGCGCCCGGCGCGATGGAGAGCCCCAGCAGCTGGATGCGTCCCTGCTCGCCGACCGCCTCCTCCGCGACAGAGATGAGGTACGGCGCGAACAGCACGCCGGCAACGGTGGTCTGGAACGCCGAGACCGCCCAGTCGGTGAAGAACCAGGCCTTCTGCTCAGCGCGGCGCTGCACCGGTCCCAGGTCCGCGATCGGGGTCGGGGCGCTCATCGGTCTCCTCGGTGGCTCATGTCCGTCCCTCCCGCAGCCCACCACTGGCCGCGCTCGACCAGCACATCCTTCAGCAGGTCGGTGCGGTCGGTCATCAGTCCGTCGACGCCGCGGTCGAGCAGCAGGCGCATCTCGGCCGGGTCGTCGACGGTCCACACGTGCACCGCCTTGCCCGCCGCGTGGGCCCGGCGCACGAAACCGGGGGTGACGACGGTGAACCGGCCGCGGCGGTGCGGCACCTGCAGTGCCGAGACCCGGCCGCGGGTGAGCCGGTCGGCCAGGCGGCCGCTCGGCAGCAGCCGGAAGGCGAGCACCTCGAGCGGGTGGGCAGCTGTCGGGACGGTGCCGTGCGTCGCCCTCCGGAACCGGTTGATCACCCGCGGGTCGAACGACCCGACCAGGACGCGGTGGCCGGCGTCGTACTCGCGCAGGAGCTCGGCGAGGGGCCCGACCGCGGCGTCGGATTTGAGGTCGATGTTGAACCGGCAGCCGGGGAACTGCTCGAACAGCTCGGCCAGGGTGGGCACCTGCTCCCGTCCGCCCACGCGGGCGGCGCGGACCTGCGCCAAGGTCAGGTCACGGATCGAGCCGGTGCGGTCGGTGACGCGGTCGAGCGCCGCGTCGTGGAAGGCCAGCAGGACGCCGTCGCGGGTGAGGTGGACGTCGGTCTCCAGGTAGTCGTAACCCAGCGAGCAGGCGTGGCGGAACGCCGCAAGAGTGTTCTCGAGCCCCTCGATCTCCGGGTGGTAGGCGCCGCCGCGGTGGGCGAAGGCGAGCACCACCCGACCATCGCCCTGCAGGTAGGGGGAGGGCGTACGCCGGCGGGTCACCGGTGCAGTATCCACGCCGCCGGTGACGGCGCAGTGGAGGCGGTGCCGCGCCCGGGTCAGATGTCGCGGAAGGTCTCGATGTTGGCCCCGAGCTGGTTGAGCCGCTCGGCCAGGTCCTCGTAGCCGCGGTGGATGACGTAGGTGGACCGCAGTACCGAGGTGCCCTTGGAGGCGAGCATCGCGATGAGCAGCACGACCGCGGGGCGCAGCGCCGGCGGGCACACGATCTCGGTGCCGGAGAAGTGGGTGGGGCCCTCGATCATCACCCGGTGCGGGTCCAGCAGCTTGACCTGGCCGCCGAGCTTGTTGAGCTCGGTGAGGTAGATCGCGCGGTTCTCGTAGACCCAGTCGTGCAGCAGCGTCTGGCCCGTGGCCACCGCGGCGATCACCGCGAAGAACGGCAGGTTGTCGATGTTGAGCCCCGGGAACGGCATCGGGTGGATCTTGTCCAGCGGCGCGTGCAGGTGCGACGGCAGCGTCTCGATGTCGACCAGACGGGTGTTGCCGTTGCGGGCGACGTACTCCTCGGAGCGGCGGTACTGGAAGCCCATCTCCTCCAGCGTGGCGAGCTCGATCTCCAGGAACTCGATCGGGACGCGCCGGATGGTGATGTTGGAGCCGGTCACGATCGCGGCCGCCAGGAGGCTCATCGCCTCGATCGGGTCCTCGGCCGGGGCGTAGTCGACGTCGACGTCGATGGCCTCCCTGCCGGTGACGGTCAGCGTGGTGGTGCCGATGCCCTGGATCTCGACGCCGAGCTTCTGCAGGTAGAAGCACAGGTCCTGGACCATGTAGTTGGACGAGGCGTTGCGGATGACGGTGGTGCCGGGGTGCAGGGCGGCCGCCATCAGTGCGTTCTCGGTGAC
>JAPSKJ010000115.1 GCA_031177735.1 Nocardioides sp. | reverse complement strand
GAGAGGAGATCCAGGCGATCGCGCTGGAGACGCTCCGCAGCCGGTGGGGCAGCGTCGGTGGCGAGCGCCTGGATCGGCTCGCGGCGTCGGTGGCGGCGGGAGAGACCGACCCCTACGCAGCGGCCGACGTGCTGCTCGACGGCTGACGCGCCGGCAGCGCCCGCCCGCGGGTGGTGCGCTCAGCGGGCGCCCGGCACCTTGACGTCGACCCAGACCATCCGGTGGTCGGTCGGCATCGACGGGTACTCCCCGGTCAGCCGGAACAGCGGGTCGGCCCGGACCGGCCAGAAGACCCCCGCGTCGCGGATCGGCAGCCCCAGCGAGGGAAGCACGTAGTCGGCACGGAGGTTCCCTGGAGCAGCGTCGGCGAAGTCGGCGGTGTCGTAGGCGGGATCACCGACGTGGGACAGGTTGGCCTGGCCCTGCAACGCGGCCGCCTCCGGCCCGCCCGCGGAGGTGGGCAGCGGGTCTCGGACCAGGTCGTGGTCGAGGAGCTGCAGGACCGCCGCGTCGACGGAGTCGCCGTCGAGCGGGTCGGCGTTCTGGTCGCCGGCGATGACGAAGCGCGCACCGGGGGTGAGACCACCGGCGACGCCCGCGTCGTCGTACATGTAGTCCGCATCGGAGATGTAGTCGGCCCAGAACCGGATCTCGTCGTGGTTGCGGGTGCCGTTGCGGTCCTCGGCGCCGTCGAAGGTCGGCGGCGTCGGGTGGGAGGTGAGGAAGTGGACCGTGCGCCCGCCGACCGAGATCGGCACGTCCCAGTGCGACTTGCTGGACAGCGGCAGCACCGCGAGCTCCTCGGCGGAGTACCAGTCGGCCGGCGCCGGCGTCGCCGGGTCGTCGGGCAGCATGGCGCCCGGCATGTCCTTCCACAGGAAGTGCTGGAAGGTGCGCACCTGCTCGGTGAGGATGGGGTAGCGGCTGAGGACGACCATGCCGTACTGACCCTCGAAGAGGCCGAAGCCGAGTGCGTCGTCGCCGCCCCCGACCGTGCCGTTGTTGTTCAGGTCGAAGCCCGACGGGACGCCGGTGTTGGAGGGCGCGATGTAGGCGTAGGGATAGTCGATCGGCGTCGAGCCGTGGTGGGACACCGCGAGGTAGTTGTCGCGGAAGAGGTCGACGGCCTCGGGGGCGTAGTCGAACTCGTTGATCAGCAACACGTCGGGCCGCTGCCGCTGGATGGTCTCCGCGATCTGCGCCGCCTGGGTGTTGCCCGGGGACGACAGGTCGGACACCAGCTGGCCGGCCGCGGCGCGATTGAGCGAGGCGTTGAAGGTCGCGAACCGGACGGTCTTCTTGGCGGCCTTCTTGGCGGCGTGGCCGTGCCGCACGGGGTCGCGGTCGGCGGTCGGGCCGGCCATCGCCGGGGCGCCCGCGAGCAGAGAAGTGGCGAGGGAGATCGCGACGGCACGCGCCGCCCACCGGGAATTGGTCATGTCGACCAGCATGCCCCCCCGCCGGCCCGCGGCGGGTGACCTGCAGACGAACACTGCGGCCTCCTAGGATTGCCGCCATGACGCAGCAGCCGTTCTCGCGCCCCGGTGCCATCGACCTCTCGGCCCTCAAGCGTCCCGCTCCCGCCGGACCTCCGCCCAGCCAGGCCGGGGCAGGTCCGGCCGGCGCGGCCGGCGCGGCGACCGGCACGTCGGCGTACTCGGTGGAGGTGACCGAGCAGACCTTCCAGTCCGCGCTCGAGGCCTCGATGACCGCGCCGGTCGTGCTGGTCTTCTACTCGCCGCGCCAGGCGCCGGAAAGCACGGCGTTCGCCCGTGACGTGGCGACCGCTGCGGGGGAGTACGACGGCCGGTTCCTCGCCGCGCTCGCCGACATCGACGCGGCGCCCGGCATCGCCCAGGCCATGCAGATCACCCAAGTCCCGCTGATGCTGATCCTGCTCGACGGCCGGCCGGTGACCCAGCCGATCCCGGGGGTCGCATCGCTGGACGAGATCCGCGCCATGTTCAACCAGCTCGCGCAGCAGCTGACCGCGCAGGGCATCACCGCGCGCCACCAGCCGCGCGCCGCCGCCGGCGCAGCCCAGGACGGCGCGGAGGGCGCGGCGGAGGACCCGCGCTACGCGCCCGCGGAGGATGCGCTCGCGGCCGGTGACTACGACCGGGCGGTCGAGGAGTACCAGAAGCTGCTCGCCGGCAATCCGGCCGACGCCGAGGCCGCCGCCGGGCTGGCCATGGCGAAGGTGCTCCAGCGCACGGCGAGCGTCACCGACGCGGCCGCCGCGCGGGCGGCCGCCGACGCGAGCCCCGACGACGTCGACGCGCAGACGCTCGCCGCCGACCTCGACCTGCTCGACGGCGACGTCGAGGCTGCCTTCGACCGGCTCGTCGAGCTGGTCCGCCGATCGGCGGGGGCGGAGCGCAACGCCGCGCGGGAGCACCTGCTCGGTCTCTTCGCGGCCGTCGGCAACGACGACCCGCGGGTGCTCAAGGGCCGGCAGAACCTCGCCTCGGCGCTGTTCTGATCACCTCGTCGGTGCGGCCCGGCGGTCCCACGAGTTGGTAAATCCCGCCGGCCCGCCGAGCGTGGCTGAGAGGGTCGTGGCATGACCCGCCGCGACTCGCTCCTGGCCGCCCTCGTCGCCGCGCTGTGGGGCTTCAACTTCGTCGTCATCGAGTGGGGGCTCGACGACGGAGTGCCGCCGCTGCTGTTCGTGGCGATCCGGTTCGCGCTGGTGGCCGTGCCGGCGGTGTTCCTCCTCCCACGGCCGCAGGCGTCCTGGACGGCGATCGCGGCACTGGGCACCTTCATGTCGCTGGGGCAGTTCGCCTTCCTCTACGTCTCGCTCGACGTCGGCATGCCGCCGGGCCTCGCCTCGCTGGTGCTGCAGGCGCAGGTCGTGCTCACGATCGTGCTGGCGGCGCTGGCCCTGCACGAGCGGCCGACGGCGGCGCAGGTGCGCGGTGTCGCGCTCGGTTGCACCGGCCTGGTCGTGGTCGCGCTCGGTCGGGGAGGCCACGTCGAGCTGGCCGCGCTGTTGCTGTGCCTGTGCGCGGCGCTGTCGTGGGCGGTCGGCAACGTGATCGCGCGCGCGGTCGCCGTGCCCGGCGGGCTCGGTCTGACGGTCTGGTCGGCGCTGGTCGTGCCGGTGCCGTTGCTGGTGCTCTCGCTGCTGGTCGACGGACCGGACGCGGTGGCCGACGGCCTCGCGACGTTCGGCTGGCCGGCAGCGCTCTCCACGCTCTACACGGTGGTGTTCGCGTCGTTCGTGGGCTACGGCATCTTCAACAGCCTGCTCGGTCGCAACCCGGCCGCGTCGGTCGTGCCGTGGATCCTGCTGGTGCCCGTGGTCGGGATCGCCAGCGCCTGGCTGGTCGTCGACGAGGTGCCCAGTGCGGGCGAGCTGGCCGGCGGCGTACTCCTCGTCGTCGGGGTGCTCATCGCGCTGCGACCGGCGAAGGCCAAACCGCCGGTCGTGCCGACGCCGTCAGCCTGAGACGGGTCGACCGCTCTCGGTGTACGCCGCCGCGCCGCTGTGGAGTGCGGCCAGCGCGGCCTCGACCCGGCGGGCGGTGAAGTCGGCACAGCGCTCGCGGACCTGCTCGAGCGTGCAGAACTCCGCCGAGCGGATCTCCCGGGGCTCGCGGACGACCGCGTCGAGCAGCGACGGGTCGTGTGCGCCGCCGTCGAAGACCAGGCAGAGTGCGTCGTCCCAGCCACCCCACGGCGGCAGCCAGTCGGTGAGCACCAGGCGGCCGGCGGGAAGGGTGAGGGCGAGCTCCTCCTGGATCTCGCGGGTGACCGCGAGCTGAGGGGACTCGCCGACCTCGACCACGCCGCCCGGCAGGTCCCAGTCACGCTTGTAGGTGAGCTGGCACAGCAGCACGCGACTCTCGATGGGGTCCTCAGCAAGGGTGCGGACCAGCATCTGCCCGATCGCCCGCTTGCGCGGAAGGAACGAGTTCAGCAGCGCGCGGAAACCCTCGGGCTGGTCGGCGGGCAGGTCGGTGGCGACCCGCGCATAGACGATCCGGTCGACGGTGCGTCCGTCGACGGTGACGCCACGCATGACGCCCTCGCGCTGCATCCCGGACCACGTCGCGACCCGCTGAGCGGCGGGGTCGTCGGGGTCGACGAGCGCCTCGACGCGGGCATGAGTGGTGAGCGCTGCGGCCACCTCATGACGGACCACGTCGACCGGCTGCCCGGACTGCCACGAGATCCGGGCAATACCGTCCGCGACGGTGGTCACGGTGGTCAGCGGCTCCTTCACGGTGACCACCCTAGTGGGGCCGGACGCACGCGCCGGGTTTGCCCGGACCACAGTCCATTTGAGACCGTCGTGGGCCGGTTCCCCAAGGAATCCATGCACTCGAGGGCGCGGAACCTGCTCTCGGGACGGACAACTGGACAGGAAAACCGTGACCGAACAACACACGCGAGACACCGACGAGAGGAAGCACCGACCCACCGCCGGCGAGGCCGGCCGGAAGGTCGCCGACGCGCTGGAGTCACCAGCCGCGGACGTGGTGCCCCACCCGGCGCTGGACATCCCGGTCGAGGTCGCAGTGGAGCGCCGAGCCGGCCTGGACAAGGTCGTCTTCGGGGTGACCGCCGTGATCTCGCTGCTGTTCCTGGCGTGGGGCTTCGCGAGCACCTCGTCGCTGGCGACGGCCTCCGACTCCGCGCTGGGCTGGGTGATGGACAACACCGGCTGGCTCTTCGTGCTCACCGCGAGCGGCTTCGTCGTGTTCGTGATCTGGCTGGCGATGAGCCGGTTCGGCAACATCCCGCTGGGCCGCGATGACGAGGAGCCGGAGTTCCGGACGGTGTCCTGGGTGGCGATGATGTTCAGCGCCGGCATGGGCATCGGTCTGATGTTCTACGGCGTCAGCGAGCCCATCTCGCACTTCGCGACTCCGCCGCCGGGCACCGACGGCGAGGCGGCCACCCAGGCCGCGATGGCCACCACCTTGTTCCACTGGACGCTCCACCCGTGGGCGATCTACGCAGTGGTCGGTCTCGCCGTTGCCTACGGCGTCTACCGCAAGGGCCGCCTGCAGCTGATCTCGGCGGCGTTCGAGCCGCTGCTCGGCCGCCACGCCACCGGTGGTTGGGGCAAGGTCATCGACATGTTCGCGATCTTCGCGACCCTCTTCGGCTCGGCCGCCTCCCTGGGCCTGGGCGCGCTGCAGATCCGCAGCGGCCTGGAGATCGTGGCGGGCCTCGGCGATGTCGGCAACGGCATCTTGGTGGTCATCATCGCGGTGCTGACGGCAGGCTTCGTCCTCTCCGCCGTGTCCGGGGTCGCCAAGGGCATCCAGTGGCTCTCCAACGTCAACATGGTGCTCGCGATCGTGCTCGCGGCGTTCGTCTTCGTCGTCGGGCCGACGGTGTTCATCCTCAACCTGGTGCCGACCTCGCTCGGCAGCTACGCCCAGGACCTCGCCCAGATGGCCGCCCGCACGGGTGCGGAGGGCGAGGAGGCCAAGGCGTGGCTCGAGGGCTGGACGATCTTCTACTGGGCCTGGTGGCTGTCGTGGACGCCGTTCGTCGGCATGTTCATCGCTCGCATCTCCCGTGGCCGCACCATCCGGCAGTTCGTCTCGGGCGTCCTGCTGGTGCCCAGCATGGTCAGCGTGGTGTGGTTCTGCGTCTTCGGCGGCGCGGCCATCGACCTGGAGGCGGCCGGGGTCGACATCGCGGGCGCCGGGGGCATCGAGTCGCAGCTGTTCACGACGCTCGAGCAGTATCCGCTCGCCACCGTCACCAGCGTGCTGGTGATGCTCCTGGTGGCGATCTTCTTCATCTCCGGGGCCGACGCGGCGTCGATCGTGATGGGCACCCTGTCCGAGCACGGCACCCAGAAGCCGAGCCGTGGCACCGTGATCTTCTGGGGCCTCGCCACCGGCGCGGTGGCCGCGGTGATGCTGCTCGTGGGCGGGGAGGATGCCCTGACCGGGCTCCAGACGATCACCATCGTGGCGGCGCTGCCGTTCGTCGTGGTGATGATCGGCCTGGCCGCCGCGCTGGTGCGCGACCTGCGCACCGACCCGATCGTCGTGCGCCGGGAGTACGCCCTCGAGGCGATCGAGCAGGCCGTCATCACCGGTGTGACCGAGCACGGTGACGACTTCGCGTTCGCCATCGAGGAGCGGGTCGAGGACCCGGAGGCGGCGGACGCCGACACGTCTGCGGAGGACGCGCGGGACCCGGACGCGGTCCGGTGACCGGCCGGGCTGCGGACCGGTGACCTACCGGTCCGCAGCCCGACGGAACCACACGGTCGCGAGCGGGGGCAGCACGATGTCGGCGTACGCCGGCTGGCCCTGGTGGTCGCCGGGCACCGCCGTCACGGCGCCGAGGTTGCCCACCCCTGAGCCGGAGTACGTCGTCGCGTCGGTGTTGAGCACCTCGTCCCAGACTCCGACGGCCGGGAGCCCCAGGCGGTAGCCCTCGTGCGGCACCGCGGAGAAGTTGCTCACGCACACCAGCTCGCTGCCGTTGCCGTCGCGCCGCACGAAGGAGTAGACGTTGCGCGCGGCGTCGTCGGCGTCGAGCCAGGTGAACCCGGAGGGGTCGTGGTCGAGCCGCCACAGTGCAGGCGTCTCGCGGTAGCGCGCGTTGAGGTCGCGGACGGCGGCGTGCATGCCCTGGTGCTCGGGGAGGTCGA
>JAPSKJ010000114.1 GCA_031177735.1 Nocardioides sp. | reverse complement strand
GCCACCGGCGTGCGGATGATCGGCAGCTGGTCGGACCTCGACCCGGTGCCCGTGCCGGGCATCGACCCCACCACGGTCGAGCCCACCGCGGTGCACCAGGCGGCGATCGACGGCTTCCACGGGCTGCGCGCCCGCTACGCCGAGGCCCTGCCCGCGGAGGTCGTCCCGCCGCACGCGCCCGTCGAGGACGACCTCGACGCCGCCGTGGCCGGCATCGTGGAGCTGCTCGAGTGGGGGATGCGGCGGGAGGCCGCCGACCCGACCTGGCGACCCGGCTACGTCGCGCCCGGTGCTCCCGGCGAGTGAGCGGGGAGATCGCCGATGTCGGAGAATGCAGCCATGAGTCGCCGCGTCTTCCTGCACGTGGGGAGCCCCAAGACCGGCACCACCTTCCTCCAGGCCGTGCTGTGGAAGAACCGGGCCCTGGCGCGTGAGCAGGGTCTGCTGCTGCCGCTCGAGGGCGGGCACGCCCACTACAAGGCGGCGCTCGACCTGCTCGGCACGCCGGAGTTCACCGCCGACCCGGCGTCGGTGCCCGGCACCTGGCAGCGCCTCGTCGACGAGGTGGCGGCCTGGGACGGCGACGCCCTCATCACCCACGAGAAGCTCGCCCAGGCCAGCGCGGACGAGGCCGCCCGCGCGGTCGGGTCGCTGAGGGCGCTGGGTCGCGAGGTGCACATCGTGCTGACCGCCCGCGACCTGGCCCGCCAGCTGCCGGCGGAGTGGCAGGAGCGGGTCAAGCACCACGCGCGGGGCGGCTTCGACGACTTCATGGACTGGGCCGCCGACCCGACGAGCACGATGTACCCCACCCTGTGGGCGGTGCAGGACTACGCCGACATCGTCCACCGCTGGGGCGACGACCTGCCCCCGGCGCAGGTGCACGTGGTCACCGTGCCGCGGCCCGGAGCGCCCAAGGGGCTGCTCTGGGAGCGGTTCGCCGGGCTGCTCGGGCTCGACGCGGGCGCCTTCGACCTCGACGTCGCCCGCGACAACACCTCGCTCGGCGTGGAACAGGCCGAGCTGCTGCGGCGGGTCAACATCAACCTCGGCGACCGGCTCCCTCGCCCCGGGCCGTACGCCCCGATCGTCAAGGGGATCCTGGCCCACGACGTGCTGGCCTCGCGCCCGGGCACCCGGCTGGTCCTCGGCGGGGCCGACCTCGCCTTCGCGCGGGACCGCTCGGCGGCGATCGTCACCGAGCTGGAGCGGATCGGCGTGGACGTGGTCGGCGACCTCGCCGAGCTCCTCGTCGACGACACCGACGCTCCCGAGCAGTCGACCGGCCGCGCCGAGATCGCGACCGAGACGCTGCTGCAGGAGGCGCTCGAGGCGTCGATCGGGCTGCTCGAGCGGCTCCACGAGCGCCAGCAGCGGCACGCCGCGGAGATCCGCTCCCTGCGGGCCCGGCTCGCCGAGGCCGAAGCCGCCGCGACCCGGCGGCCGGGCGGCCTCCTGCGTCGGCTGGGTCGCCGGCGCTCCGGATAGGGTGCCGGATGTGAATCAGCCGCGTCCCCAGGTGTACCTCCACATCGGCACCCGGAAGAGCGGCACCACCTACCTCCAGGCCTCGTTGCTGCGCTCGCGCAAGGTGATCCGCGAGCACGGCGTCCGCCTGGCGGCCACCACCCGCCACCAGTACGGCGCGGTGATGAAGCCGCTCAAGCGCTACCGCGGGCAGGGCGACCCGGCGCTGGGTGAGCAGGGTGCCGCGGCGCTGGTCCGCGCGCTGCGCAAGCGCGAGGCGCCGCGCCACATCGTCAGCCTCGAAGCGCTCGCCGAGATGCCCGCGCACATCATCGACCTGGTGGTCACCCGCATCGAGGACGCCGGCTTCGACGTCGAGGTGATCCTCACCGCTCGTCACTGGGGCGTGGTCATCCCCTCGGAGTGGCAGCAGTGCGTGAAGTCGCGCGACACGGTGACCTTCGACGACTTCGTCGCCGGCATCCGCGACCGCACGCCCGCCGCCGCGCTGTTCCTCGCCCGCCAGGACCTGCCCGCGATGGTCGGCCGCTGGGCCGACCGGGTCGGCCTGGACCACGTCCACGTGGTGGCCGTGCCGCCGCCCGACCGCACCGAGGGCAGCCTCAACGAGCTGTTCTGCGGGCTGGTCGGTCTGGACCCCGCGCTGCTCATGGAGCCCAGCGCGACGCTCAACCAGTCGCTGTCCCTGGAGCAGGCCGAGATGCTGCGCCGGGTCAACATCGCGCTCGGCGACCGCCTCGGGGAGCACCCCGACGCCTACAAGGTGGGCGTGCGCGAGTGGTTGGCCCGCGGCAGCCTCAAGCAGCGCAGGCGCACCTCGATCCGCCTACCCGAGCAGTACGTCGACTGGTGCCGGAACGAGGCGCGCGCCCAGCTCGACGGGCTGCTCGCCCTCGGGGTGGACCTGGTCGGCCGCCCCGACGACCTGCTCCCGGCGCCGGATGCTCCGACCGGCACCAGCGACGTGCCCGACTCCGCCGTCTCCGAGGTCGCCGTCGACACCATCGCCGACTTGGCGGTGCTGCACTGGGCCGAGCTGGTCGAGCACCGCGAGGAGATCGCCCGCCTCACCGCCGAGCGGGACGAGCTGCGCGCCGCGCTCGAGCAGGGGAGCGGACGCCGCCGCTGGCTCGGCCGCGGGTGAGTTTTCCCACCCGCGCGGGCGCTGCGCGGTGCGGTCGGGTAGGCCACAATCGCGGGTCATGAGCAAGACCAACGGCGGCAACTTCTTCGAGGACTTCACCGTGGGGCAGGTGCTCGAGCACCCCACGCCCCGCACCGTCACCGAAGGCGACCGCGCGCTCTACGGCGCGCTCTACCCGACCCGGTTCCCGATCCCGTCCTCGGCGCAGTTCGCGGCCGCGGTCGGCTTCGCCGCCCACCCGGTCGAGGAGCTCATCGCCTTCCACATCGCGTTCGGCAAGACGGTGCCGGACATCTCGCTCAACGCTGTGGCCAACCTCGGCTACGCCGAGCTGCGGTTCCACCAGCCGGTCTTCCCGGGTGACACGCTGTCGACCCGGTCCGAGGTCATCGGCCTGAAGCAGAACTCCACCGGCAAGACGGGCGTGGTCTACGTGCGCTCCACCGCGACCAACCAGCGCGGCGAGGTGGCGCTGGACTGGTGCCGGTGGGTGATGGTCCACAAGCGCGACGTCGAGGCGCCGGCCCCCGAGACGGTCGTGCCGGAGCTCGCGCCGGTCGTGGCGCCGGCCGAGCTGGTCGTCCCCGACGGTCTGGACTTCACCGCCTACGACTTCGCCAGCGCCGGCGAGCCGCACACGTTCGACGACTACGAGGTCGGCGAGCGGATCGACCACGTCGACGGGGTCACGCTCACCGACGCCGAGCACATGCTGGCCACCCGGCTGTGGCAGAACACCGCGAAGGTCCACTTCAACACCGAGGCGCGCCCCGACGGCAACCGCCTGATCTACGGCGGCCACGTCATCTCGATGGCCCGCGCGCTGTCCTTCAACGGCCTCGCCAACGCGGCGCTCATCGCAGCGATCAACGCCGGCTCGCACGTCGCCCCGGCGTTCGCCGGTGACACCGTCTACGCCTGGTCGGAGGTGCTCGACAAGGCCGCGACCGCCGCCCCCGGAGTCGGCGCGCTGCGGCTGCGGCTGGTCGCCACCAAGGGCCGCGACGAGTCGATGACGCTGCGCGGCGCCGATGGCAAGTACGCCGCCGGCGTACTCCTGGACCTGGACTACTGGGCGTTCGTGCCGCGGTGAGTGTCGGCGTCCCCAATGACCTGTGGGGACGGTAAACCCCTCGACGCGGGTGGGGTCGCGGTGTGAGGCTGGTCGGCATGACTGCATCGAGCAACGAGGACCTCAAGGCCAAGATGCGCGAGGCGCTGGAGAAGAAGAAGGCCAACGACACCGGCGTGGAGCACCAGTCTCACGACAAGGGGCGCGCCGAGGTGCACGGGCCGGCGTCTGGCAAGCGGGTGCACCGCCGCAAGTCCGGCTGACGGCCCGGCGGTGCCCCGGCGGTCGGTCGCTGACACACTGACCGCCATGGGCGACGTCTACCTCATCCGGCACGGCGCGACGGAGTGGAGCACCACCGGGCGACACACCTCGGTGACCGACCTGCCCCTGCTGCCCGAGGGTGAGGAGATCGCCCGCGGGCTGGCCGCGCGGCTGGCCGGTCACGACTTCGCCCTGGTGCTGACCTCGCCGCGGCTGCGGGCGCGGCGGACCGCCGAGCTGGCGGGCTTCGCCGACGCCGAGGTGGACGAGGACCTGGTGGAGTGGGGCTACGGCGACTACGAGGGGCTCACCCGTGAGCAGATCCGTGAGGTCGCGCCCGACTGGACGGTGTGGACCCACCCCTCACCGGGTGGCGAGAGCGCCGAGCAGGTCACCGACCGGCTCGACCGGGTGATCAAGCGGGCGAGAGCGGCCGACGGCGACGTGCTCCTCTTCGCCCACGGCCACTCGCTGCGCGCCCTGGCGGCCCGATGGCTCGGCCTGCCGGCCAGCGCGGGCCGGATGTTCCGCCTCGACACGGCGACGCTGAGCGTGCTGGGCGACGACCGCGGCCAGCCGGTCGTCACCCGCTGGAACAGCTGAGCCGGCTCCCCGGACCAGTGTGGGAGCCACGACCACCCGACGTGATGCCGGGACCGCTGACGCGAGACGGCGACGACTCGACTCGGGGTCGGGCGGTGCTTGACTGAAGGCCGCGCCGACGCGACGGTGTAGGGCATGTCGCTCGCAGCCGGCTGCCCGCGCTGCCCGACGCCGCCGGCGCGCACCGGCGACGGCGTCCCGGGCTGGTCCTGTCCCGAGCACGGCGTCATCACCCCGCTGTGGCGCCCGGAGGAGGCGTCGTACGACGGCTTCGTGGACCACCTGACCCTGGCTGGCGGGTTCCCGACCTACCTGCCGTGGCCGCTTGGTCCCGGGTGGCGGGTCACCGACTTCGGGGTGGTGGAGGGCTCGGCGTCCTTCACGTCCGTCTCCGGCACCAGCGACCTCGACGGGCCGGTCGACGTGCTGATCGTCGCGGAGGAGGCGGGCATCGGGCTCGGCGCGAGGTGTGCCGGCACGCGGCACGACGACCCGGGGCCGGAGATCGGCGACGGTCCGCCGGCGACGAAGGTGCGGGTGGAGCAGAAGTCCGTGCCGCTGTGGCCGGTCTCGACCAGCGGCACCGCGGGGGAGTGGGACCGCTCGGTGGTGGCGGGCGAGGCCGGTGGCCGCTGGCTCTGGCTGGTGCTGCGGCCCGCCAGCGCGATGCTGCTGCTGCGCGAGGAGTGGATCCTGCGCAACGTGGCGACGATGGGTCCCGCGCTGCTCGACGTGCCCTTCGGTGGGCCGAAGCCGCCGTGGTGAGCCGGCGAGGATCACAGCCGCCGCGAATCGGGTCCGGAGCACCCTGATCGCTACGCTCGGCCGGTGCGCATCGACCTCCACACCCACTCGCGGGTGAGTGATGGGACAGAGTCGCCGGCCGAGCTCGTCCGGGCCGCCCGGAGCGCGGGCCTGGACGTCGTCGCGCTCACCGACCACGACACCGCCGACGGCTGGGACGAGGCCGTCGCGGCGGCCCGCGAGACCGGCGTCGAGCTGGTGCGCGGCATGGAGATCAGCACCCGCTACGAGCCCGGTGACGGCAGCTCGCACAACGTGCACCTGTTGGCCTACCTGCCCGACCCGAGCTATCCGCCGCTGGTCGAGGAGCTGACCAAGGTCCTCGCTGGCCGCCAGGGCCGGGTGCCGCTGATGCTCGAGCGTCTGCGTGGACTGGGCATCAGCATCAGCGAGGCCGACGTAGCCGCCGCCTCCGGCGATGCCGCCGCCACCGGACGGCCGCACATCGCCGACGCCCTCGTCACGCTCGGCGTGGTGGGCCACCGCGACGAGGCGTTCGACCGCTACCTCGGTGCCGGGCGGCCCGCCTACGTCGACAGGTACGCCGCCCCGCTGATCACCATGGTGCGCCTGGTCGCCGAGGCCGGCGGGGTCAGCGTGGTCGCGCACCCGTGGGGACGCTCCGGCCGGCAACGCCCCGACGAGGCCGATCTCGCGGTGCTGGCCGAGGCCGGCCTGCGCGGCATCGAGGTCGACCACCAGGACCACACGCCGCAGACCCGCGACGCCCTGCGCGCGATCGGCCGCAACCTCGGCCTGGTGATGACCGGGTCGAGCGACTACCACGGCACCGGCAAGACCGACCACGACCTGGGCTGCAACACCACCGACCCCGAGGAGTACGCCCGGCTCCTCGAGCTGGCCGCGGCGGCGTCGCAGCACAGCGGACGAGCGACCCCGGAGGTGGTGCGCCCATGAACGAGATCATCAGCACGACCTTGCTCATCGAGGTCTTCGTGACGCTGTTCGTCATCATGGACCCGGTCGGGACGGTGCCGATCTTCCTGTCGCTGACCAGCGGTCGCTCCGCTGCGACGGCCCGGCGGGCCGCCTGGCAGGCGGTCGCCGTGTCGTTCCTGGTGATCACGCTGTTCGCGTTCTTCGGCCAGGCGATCCTCGACTACATGCACATCTCGCTGCCGGCGCTGCAGTGCGCGGGCGGGCTGCTGCTGCTCCTGGTCGCCCTCGAGCTGCTCACCGACAACGAGGCCGAGCACACCGCGAACGCCAACGCCAACGTCGCGCTCGTGCCGCTCGGCACGCCGCTGCTGGCCGGCCCGGGCGCCATCGTCGC
>JAPSKJ010000004.1 GCA_031177735.1 Nocardioides sp. | reverse complement strand
GTCTGGGTCGCACCGCAGCTGCGCGGCTCGGTGCCCGCCGAGGTCGAGGAGCGGATCGAGCAGGCCGTCGCCGAGGCGCCGACCCCGACGTACGTGGTGCTGGCTCGGTTGCACTACGGCGACCAGCTCACCGGTGGCAGCTTCGACGAGCTCGCCGGGATCATTCGCGACGACACCGGCCGCACCGGCGTCTACATCGGCCCCGACAGTGGCGTCGAAGGCCAGCTCCAGATCACCAGTTTCCCCGACGACTACACCCTCTACCAGGCGGCGTACGTCGCGCGCCTCGAGCACGAGGGTGACCTAGGCGCGCAGGCCGTGCGGGTGGTCGAGGTGCTGAACAGCGGCCAGGACCTCGAGGCGCTGCTGGAGCAGACCGCCGAGGAGCACCCGGACGCCGCTAATCGCCTCGACGAGTCCTACGGCACCGAGGGCCTCTACGGCGACGAGGGGACCTCCTGGCTCCCGTGGACCGGTGGCGCCTTGGTCGCCCTGCTGGTCCTCGCGGCGGTCGTGAAAGTGCTGCTGACGCGAGCTCGTGCCAGTGCACCCGCGAGCGAGGGCGTCCGGGGCAGGTCGTTCGTGCTGCCCCCTGCCGTGCTCAGCACCGTCCGCGCCGCCGAGGACCACCGCAACGAGAAGCAGGCACAGGAGGAGGTGCTGGCCCTCGGCGAGGCGATCGACGCCGCCGAGATCGACCCGGGCCAGGCGCGTGGACTGCCCGCCTGGCAGGAGACGCTCGACCACTACGACGTCGCCCGCCGCATCCTCGACCGCGCGCACTCCCCGGCCGACGTCGTCGGCGCGCTCGTGCTGGCCCGCCGCGGCCGGGAGGCGCTCTCCGCGGCCCAACGCGGGCGGGCCTGGTCACCGACCCGCCCGTGCTACTTCAACCCGCTGCACCCCGCCGCGGCCTCGCAGGCACGCTGGCGCGACGGCGAGGCGTCAGTGACGGTCCCCGCATGCGGCCCGTGTGCGGAAGCGGTGGCCGCAGGTCGCGAGCCCGACGACGTACTCGACTTCGTGGCCGACGGGTTGCCCGCCCACTACTTCCGGCTCGATCTGGGCGTCTGGAGCGAGACGGGGTACGGCGCGCTGGACGCCGACCTGCTCGGGCGGCTCTTCCGGCGGTGAACCGGACGGGCCGGAGCGCGGGCCGCACGACCGGCGGCGAGCCTGGACGGCGCGATCACCCGTGTCGCGACGAGGCGTCCGGAACTTCCTGTGCCGGGAGATGAGACGGGCTACTCGTCGGCATCGCCGGCGTGGATAGGTTTCTGCCATGTTCCGCAAAGTGCTGGTGGCAAACCGGGGTGAGATCGCGATCCGAGGCTTCCGGGCGGCCTATGAGCTGGGCGCGAAGACGGTCGCCGTCTTCCCCTACGAGGACCGTGGCTCGGAGCACCGCTTCAAGGCCGACGAGGCCTACGAGATCGGCGAGCGCGGCCACCCGGTGCGCAGCTACCTCGATCCCGAGGCGATCGTCGCCGTCGCGGTGCAGGCCGGCGCCGACGCGATCTATCCCGGCTACGGCTTCCTGTCGGAGAACCCCGCGCTGGCTGAGGCCTGCGTCAACGCCGGCATCACCTTCGTCGGCCCACCGGCCGACGTGCTGGAGCTGACCGGCAACAAGGCGCGGGCGATCGCCGCGGCCAAGGAGGCCGGGGTGCCGACCCTGGCCAGCGTCGCGCCGTCCACCGACGTCGACGCCCTGGTCACCGCGGCGGAGGGCCTGCGGTTCCCGCTCTTCGTCAAGGCGGTCGCCGGTGGAGGCGGCCGAGGGATGCGCCGGGTCGACGACCCCGGCCCGGGCATGAGCAAGCTGCGCGAGGCGGTCGAGACGTGCATGCGCGAGGCCGAGGCCGCCTTCGGCGACCCGACGGTCTTCATCGAGCAGGCGGTCGTTGAGCCGCGCCACATCGAGGTGCAGATCCTCGCCGACGGCACCGGGGACGACGGCGTCATCCACCTCTTCGAGCGGGACTGCTCGGTGCAGCGCCGCCACCAGAAGGTCGTCGAGATCGCCCCGGCGCCCAACCTCGACCCGGAGCTGCGCGAGCGGATCTGCGCCGACGCGGTGAAGTTCGCCCGTCACATCGGCTACTTCTGCGCCGGCACGGTCGAGTTCCTGCTCGACCCGGACGGCAACTACGTCTTCATCGAGATGAACCCCCGGATCCAGGTCGAGCACACGGTCACCGAGGAGGTCACCGACGTCGACCTGGTCCAGGCACAGCTGCGGATCGCGTCCGGTGAGACGCTCGCCGACCTCGGCCTCTCCCAGGACACCGTGCGGCTGCGCGGCGCCGCGCTGCAGTGCCGGATCACCACCGAGGACCCCGCCAACGGGTTCCGTCCCGACACCGGCGTCATCACCACCTACCGCTCCCCCGGCGGCGCCGGCGTCCGCGTCGACGGCGGCACCACCTACTCCGGCGCCCAGGTCTCCGCCCACTTCGACTCGATGCTCTCGAAGCTGACCTGCCGCGGACGCACCTTCGAGGACGCCGTCCGGCGTGCGCGCCGTGCGGTCGACGAGTTCCGGATCCGGGGCGTCGCCACCAACATCCCGTTCCTCCAGGCCCTGCTGCGCGACCCCGACTTCGAGGCCGGCCGGATCACCACCAGCTTCATCGAGACCCACCCGCAGCTGCTGCAGTCCCGCTCGAGCGCCGACCGCGGCACCCGGCTGCTGACCTACCTGGCCGACGTGACGGTCAACCAGCCCTACGGCCCGGCTCCGGTCAGCCTCGACCCCTCCACCAAGCTCCCCCCGCTGTCGCTCGAGGTGCCGGCACCCGACGGCACCCGCCAGCGGCTGCTCGCCATCGGCCCGGAGGCCTTCGCCGCCGAGCTGCGCGCCCAGCACCGCGTCGCCGTCACCGACACGACCTTCCGCGACGCCCACCAGTCGCTGCTCGCGACCCGCGTGCGCACCCGCGACCTGCTCGGTGTCGCCGGGCACGTGGCGCGGATGACGCCGCAGCTGTGGTCGCTGGAGTGCTGGGGCGGGGCGACCTACGACGTCGCGCTGCGCTTCCTCTCCGAAGACCCGTGGGAGCGGCTGGCCGCCCTGCGCCAGGCCGTGCCCAACATCTGCCTGCAGATGCTGCTGCGGGGCCGCAACACGGTCGGCTACACGCCCTACCCCGCCTCGGTCACCCAGGCGTTCGTCGAGGAGGCCACCGCCACCGGCATCGACGTCTTCCGCATCTTCGACGCGCTCAACGACGTCGAGCAGATGCGGCCGGCGATCGAGGCGGTCCGCTCCACCGGCACCGCCGTCGCCGAGGTCGCGCTGTGCTACACCGGCGACCTGTCCTCCCCGGACGAGAAGCTCTACACCCTCGACTACTACCTGCGCCTGGCCGAGCAGATCGTCGAGGCGGGCGCCCACGTGCTGGCGATCAAGGACATGGCCGGGCTGCTCCGCGCGCCGGCCGCCCGGCAGCTGGTCACCGCCCTGCGGCAGCGCTTCGACCTGCCGGTGCACCTGCACACCCACGACACGCCCGGCGGCCAGCTCGCCACCCTCACCGCGGCGATCGAGGCCGGGGTGGATGCCGTCGACGCCGCGAGTGCGGCGATGGCCGGCACCACCTCGCAGCCTCCGCTGTCGGCCCTGGTGGCCGCGACGGACTTCTCCGAGCGCGACACCGGGCTCGACCTGGCGGCGGTCAACGCGCTCGAGCCCTACTGGGAGGCCGCCCGGCGGGTCTACGCGCCGTTCGAGTCCGGGCTCGACGCGCCGACCGGCCGGGTCTACCGCCACGAGATCCCCGGCGGCCAGCTGTCCAACCTCCGCCAGCAGGCGATCGCGCTCGGCCTCGGTGAGAAGTTCGAGCAGATCGAGGACATGTACGCCGCCGCCAACGACATCCTCGGCCGGGTGCCGAAGGTGACGCCGTCCTCGAAGGTCATCGGTGACCTCGCGCTCTCCCTGGTGGCCGCGGGTGCCGATCCTGCGGAGTTCGCGGCCGACCCGTCGGCGTACGACATCCCGGCCTCGGTGATCGGCTTCCTGCACGGCGAGCTCGGTGACCCGCCGGGCGGGTGGCCCGAGCCGTTCCGCGCCAAGGCGATCGAGGGCCGCTCCTGGCAGGCGCCGGCCGAGGAGATCTCCGCGGAGGACGAGGAGGCGCTGCGAGGCGACGCGAGCGTGCGTCGGGCGACCCTCAACCGCCTGCTCTTCCCGGGCCCGACGCGGGAGTTCGAGGAGGCGCGCTCGCGCTGGGGCGACCTGTCGGTGCTGCCCACCCTGGAGTTCCTCTACGGCATGCGCTTCGGTGAGGAGCACCCGGTCACCCTCTCCGAGGGCAAGCAGATCATCCTCGGCGTGCGGGCGATCGGTGAACCGGACGAGCGCGGCATCCGCACCGTGATGTGCACCATCAACGGACAGATGCGGCCCATCCCGGTGCGCGACCGCTCCGTCGAGGCCGACGCGGCCGCGGCGGAGAAGGCCGACACCAGCCAGCCCGGCCACGTGGCCGCGCCCTTCCAGGGCGTGGTGACACCCAGCGTCGCGGTCGGCGACCAGGTCAAGGCCGGCGACACGGTGGCCACCATCGAGGCGATGAAGATGGAGGCCGCGATCACCGCACCGATCGACGGCACGGTGACACGGCTCGCCGTCGGCAACCCCCAGTCCGTCGACGGCGGCGACCTGGTGCTCGTGCTGTCCTGAGCCCAGCCCGTCACCCGACCAGATCACGACGAACAGGGCCCCCGACCGTCTCGGTCGGGGGCCCTCGTTCGCGTGTACTGGCCGGAGCTCAGCCGACCGTGGTCGCCCGAGCGGACCCCGGGGTGCCGTCGAAGACGAACCACGTGGACTTCAGGCCCAGCTCGGAGCGGAAGTCGTCACCGGTGACGTCGACGCTGGCCGCCGTGCCGGTCAGCCGCAGGCTGGTCACCCGCCCGCCCCAGTCGCCCCTGCCGTCGCGGCTGAGCACCTGCACCGAGGTCAGGGTGCCGATGGTGGGCCACGCCGCCTGGATCTCGGCGGCGGTGACCGGGGCCTTCCAGCCGATGTTGCCATGGGCGACGACGCGGTCGTAGGGGTCGGCCTGGGCCGGCAGGTAGTCGAACCCACCCTTGACGCTGTAGCCGCCGTTGCTCGCGGAGAACTGGGTGAATGCCGGCGCGCCGCCGCTGGTCAGGATCTGGCCCTTGGTGGCCTGGATGGCAGCGTTGGTCTGCGGCTCCTCGTTGGAGTAGCCGCCGTAGACCTGGCAGCTCTCGGAGTCGCAGATCTGGTAGTGCCGGCCGGCGGGAGCGTCGGCCTGCTCGAAGGCGGCGTAGGTGCGGGCCGCGACGGCCTGCGCCTGCAGCGCCGCGGGCTGCCAGGAGGCCGGGACCTCGCTCGGCACGACGCCCTGCAGGTAGAGGTCGAAGGGCACGATGTTGACGGTGTCGCGGTCCATCGAGCCGGCCGTCGGCATGGCCGAGCGCAGGATGCCGCGGTACTCCACGCTGCCGCCGGGCACGAACAGGCGGGTGGGCTGCCGGCCCGCGGTGAACTGCAGCTCGCCGGCGAACACGCCCTGCTTGCGCCAGCGGTTGGTCTTGTACTGCAGCTTGCTGCGACCGCCCGGCATCGGGGTGATCTTCCACCGCTTCGCCGACGGGCGGATCCGGTCCAGGCGCAGCTTGCGCTGCTTGCCGACCTGCTGGGCCTTGAGGCCCTTGCGTGCCGCGACGACGACGTTCTTGCTGGTGTCGTCGGTGATCAGCACCGACACCTTGCCCCCGATGCTGCCCCACTGCGTGCCGGGGTAGTAGAAGGCGAGGATCTGCTGGTAGCCCAGGCCCTGCCGGGCAGCACCCTCGGCGCCCCACTGCGACATCCCCTTGCCGTGGCCGTAGCCGTTGCCGGTCACGGTGAGGGTCGCTCCCGGGGCCACCGGAAGGGCCTCGTCGGCAGCGGCGGGGACAACGCCCGTGCCGGCCGCGAGGGCGGCGGTGGCGGTCAGGGCGAGGGTGGCGGTGACGAACCGTCGTAGGCGCATCCAGAGCTCCGTTGTTCGAGGGGTGAAGACGATCTGTGACGCTAGCGGACGCGGCGAGGTTGCCGGGACTTCGGCCCGAGGGGGTCAGCGGGTGCGGCCAGGGCGCTGCGGACCGCGTCAGAAGCTGAGGTGCTCCGCCTTGTGCAGACGCCGCGCGGCCTCGGCGATCGAGCCGCTCATCGAGGGGTAGACGGTGAAGGCGTTGGCCAGCTGGTCGGCCGTCAGCGACTCCGCCACGGCCAGGGAGACCGGGTGGATCAGCTCGCTGGCCCGCGGACCGACCACCACTCCCCCGATGACGGTGCCGGTGCCGGGCCGGCAGAGCAGCTTCACGAAGCCGTCGTGCACGCCCTGCATCTTCGCGCGGGCGTTCGTCGCCAGCGGAAGCATGACGACCTCCGCCTGGATCTCGCCGGCGTCGACCGCCTTCTGCGTCCAGCCGACGGTGGCGATCTCGGGGGCGGTGAAGACGTTGGAGCTGACCTTCTTCAGGTCGAGCGGAGTGACGGCGTCACCGAGCGCGTGCCACATGGCGATCCGGCCCTGCATGGCGGCCACCGAGGCGAGCATGAACACGCCGGTGCAGTCGCCGGCGGCGTACACGCCCCTGGCGGAGGTGCGCGAGACCCGGTCGACCTTGATGAACCCGCCCTCGTCGAGGTGGACCCCCGCCTCCTCCAGCCCGAGGCCCGCGGTGTTGGGCACCGAGCCGAGCGCCAGGATGCAGTGCGAGCCCTGCACGGTGCGGCCGTCGGTGAGGGTGACCGTCACCGTGTCGCCCTCGCGCGCCACCGACTGCATGCGGGACTTGCCGAGAAGCTTCATGCCCTTGCGGGTCAGCACCTCCTCGAGTACGCCGGCCGCGTCGGCGTCCTCGCCGGGCAGGATCATGTCGCGGCTGCTCACGAGGGTCACCGGCACGCCGAGGGCGAGGTAGGCGCTCGCGAACTCGGCACCGGTGACACCGGAGCCGACCACGATGAGCTCGGAGGGCATCTCGTCGAGGTCGTAGACCTGCTCCCAGGTCAGGATCCGCTCGCCGTCGGGCTGTGCGGAGGGCAGCGTGCGGGGCGAGGCGCCGGTGGCGAGCAGCACGCCGTCGGCGGGGATCCGCTCCTCGGTGCCGTCGGCGAGGGTCGCGACGACCGTGTGCGGCCCGTCCAGCCGGCCCCGGCCGTGGACGATCCGCACGCCGTGGCGGACCAGACGCTCCTCGATGTCGGCGGACTGCGCGGCGGCGAGCGCCTTCACCCGGGCGTTGACCCGCGCCAGGTCGGCCTCGACCGTGGTGGCGGCGTCGCCCTGGTGGTCGGCCGCGAGGATGCCGAGCTCGGCGGAGCCGGAGACCTCGGCCATCAGGTCGGAGGTGGCGATGAGGGTCTTGCTGGGCACGCAGTCGGTCAGCACCGCGGATCCGCCGAGGCCGTCACGGTCGACCAGGGTCACCTCCGCGCCGAGCTGGGTCGCCACCAGCGCCGCCTCGTAACCGCCTGGACCGCCGCCGATGATCACCACACCCGCCATGGTCGTCATTCTTGCAGGGGCGGCACCGTCGGCCGGCATCGGCCGGTGGGCCCGCGGCCTCCGAGCGGTGGGCGCCACAGCGCGTGCTCACCCAGACACCGGAGCCGGCCCGTCCTGCGCTGCGGCGGGCCGTCCGCAACCCCGGGGTCGAGAAATGCGTGAAGCCCCAGACGCACCTGGTGCGCCTGGGGCTCCACGCCTGGTGACCGCTCAGGTCACAGGTTGATCATGTGCCCCGCGATGCCCTCGATGGCCTCCTTCATCGCCTCCGACAGGGTCGGGTGCGCGAAGATGTTGCGGGCGACCTCGTCGGCGGTGAGGTCCCACTGCTGGGCCAGGGTCAGCGCGGGCAGGAGCTCGGTGACCTCCGGGCCGATCATGTGGGCACCCAGGATCTCGTTGTGCTCGGCGTCCGCCACGATCTTCACGAAGCCGGCGGTCTCGGCCATGCCGCGCGCCTTGCCGTTCGCGGAGAACGGGAACGACGACGTCTTGACGTCGTAGCCCCTCTCCTTGGCCTGCGCCTCGGAGTAGCCGAACGAGGCGATCTGCGGCTGGCAGAAGGTGGCTCGCGGGATCATGTCGAAGTTGATCTCGAGCGTCTCGGCGTCGGCGATCGTCTCGGCGGCCACGACGCCCATCGCCTCGGCGGTGTGGGCCAGCATGAGCTTGCCGGTGACGTCGCCGATCGCGTAGACGCCCTGGACGTTGGTGCGGCCGCGGGCGTCGACCGCGATGGCGCCGCGCTCGGTCAGCTCGACGCCGGTGTTCTCCAGGCCGTAGCCCTCGGTGCGCGGCGCGAAGCCGAACGCCGCCAGGAACTTGTCGGCCTCGAGCACCTGCTCGTCGCCGCCGCCGGCCGGGGCGACGGTGACCTTGACCCCCGAGCCGGTGTCCTCGACGCCCTTCACGGCGGTGGAGAGGAGCACCTTCACGCCGAGCTTCTTGTAGTGCTTGAGGAGCTCCTTGGAGACGTCGGCGTCCTCGGTGGGGACCATCCGGTCCAGGAACTCCACGATGGTCACGTCGACGCCGAAGTTCTTCATGACGTAGGCGAACTCGACGCCGATCGCCCCGGACCCGCCGATGATGATCGAGCCGGGCAGCTGGTCGGTGAGGATCTGCTCCTCGTAGGTGACCACGTTGTCCGAGAGCGTGACGCCCGGCACGAGCCGGACCTTCGCGCCGGTCGCGATGATCAGGTTGTCGCAGGAGTACGACGTGGTCTGGCCGTCGGCGCCCTTGACGTCCACCGACTTCGGGCCGGTCAGGGTGCCCCAGCCGTCGATCTCGGTGATCTTGTTCTTCTTCATCAGGTAGTGGACGCCCTTGGCGCTCGCCTCGGCCACGCCCCGGCTGCGCTTGTGCGTGGTCGCGAAGTCCATCGTCGCCTCACCCGAGATGCCGAAGGTCGACTTCTCGTGGGTGAGGATGTGGGCGATCTCGGCGTTGCGCAGCAGCGCCTTGGAGGGGATGCAGCCGACGTTGAGGCAGACACCGCCCCAGTACTTGTCTTCGACCACCGCAACGGACTTGCCGAGCTGAGCCGCACGAATGGCCGCGACGTAACCGCCGGGGCCAGCACCAAGAACGAGGACATCGAAGTGGGTCACGGCCCCCAGCGTAGTCCTGCGCGCACGCGCGCCCGAGGCGGGTCCACGAGCTTTCCGCCACGCTGCACTAGCCTGTCCCGGGTGACGCTGTACGCCGCCTACGGGACCAACCTGGATCCGGCGACGATGGGCGCCCGCTGTCCCCACTCGCCGCTGCACACCACCGGCTGGCTGACCGGCTGGCGGCTCACCTTCGGCGGCGAGGAGCACGGCTGGGACGGGGCCCTCGCCACCTTGGTGCAGGACCCGACCGCCGCGGTCTTCGTCGCCGTCTACGACGTGGCCCCCCACGACGAGCCGCGCCTGGACCAGTGGGAGGCCGCCGACACCGGCCTCTACCGCCGCACCAAGGTGCGGGTGAACTCGATGACCGAGGACCTGGTCTGCTGGACCTACGTGCTCGACGCCTACGAGGGCGGCCTGCCCTCGGCGCACTACCTCGGCTCGCTGGCCAACGCCGCGGAGGCCGCCTCTGCACCGGCCGACTACGTCGCCGCGCTGCGGGCGCGGCCGTGCCGCTCCAACGGCTGACCGCTCGCGACGGCCGCAGAGCGGACCGAACCTTCGCCGGCGCCTCGGACTCTGGCGTGGCCGGGCGCCGCATCGGGGCGTTCGGTCCGCCCTGCGGTCGTCCCCGGTCCGGGCGGAGTCGCGCGGCCGCCCACGACCCGCTGAGGACTATCCTGCGCGGGTGACCGACCAGACGCCGTACACCCTTGCCCGAGACGCCGCCGCCAAGCTCGCCGAGCTCACCGGCGTCGAGCGCCACGACGTCGCGCTCGTCCTCGGCTCCGGCTGGCTGCCCGCCGTCGACGCCCTGGGCGAGGCGACGGCCGAGATCGCCACCACCGACCTGCCCGGCTTCAGCGCCGCCGCGGTCGCCGGGCACTCCGGCAAGATCCGCAGCATCCGCACCGGCGACCGCAACCTGCTGGTGTTCCTGAGCCGCACCCACTACTACGAGGGCAAGGGCGTCGCCGCCGTCGTGCACCCGGTGCGCACGGCGGCGGCGGCCGGCTGCCGCGCCATCGTGCTCACCAACGGCTGCGGCGGGCTGAACCCCGCGTGGAGCCCCGGCACGCCGGTGCTGATCAGCGACCACATCAACCTGACCGGCACCTCGCCGCTGGTCGGCGCCAACTTCGTCGACCTCACCGACCTCTACAGCCCTCGACTGCGCGGACTGGCCCGCGAGGTGGAGCCGACCCTCGACGAGGGCGTCTACGTGCAGTTCCCCGGCCCCCACTACGAGACCCCCGCCGAGGTGCGCATGGCCGGCATCATGGGCGGCTCCCTGGTCGGCATGAGCACCACGCTCGAGGCGATCGCAGCGCGCGAGGCCGGCCTGGAGGTCCTCGGCATCAGCCTGGTCACCAACCTCGCCGCCGGCATCTCCGACCAGCCGCTCAACCACGAGGAGGTCCTCGAGGCGGGCCGTGCCGCGGCTGCCCGGATGGGTGGGTTGCTCGGCTCGTTGGTGCCCCGGATCTGACCTGCCCGGATCCCTCGACGTGGGGGTGACCCGTCACCGACGACCAAGCACCGCCATGGGGTGGCGCCGGTTGGGGTACGCAGAGATATGCGTGCCCTCGAGACGTCCGCCGCCGGTGCCGGTCGTGTGCTGGCGACCCTGACGACCACCTTCGGTGCCGTCCGCGGCATCGCGAAGCCGCTCCACCCCCGCGGCACCGTCTACTCGGGAGTGCTGGTCCGGACCGGTTCCGACGTGCCGACCGGTGTGCCGTGGATCGACGGCACGGGTGAGGACTCCGTCGTGGTGCGGCGCTCGCGCAGCGTCGGGCTGCCGCCGGCTCTGCCCGACGTCTTCGGGCTCGCGCTGAGGTGCCCGCTCGACGGCGGCCAGGTGGACCTGCTGTTCGCCACGACCGGTCTGGGCCGGGTCGGCCGGCACGTGCTCCTGCCGAGGATCCATCCGGCCCGCCCGATGTCGACCCTGCTCCCCTACCGGACGCCCGTCGGCCCGATCGTGCTCGGGGCTCGGCCGGCGGGGCCGGACGGCCACACGCTGGCATGGGCCAAGGTCGGCACGACCACCTGGCACGCCTTCGCGCACCTCGACCTGCAGTCGGCCGCCGACGACCCGCTGATCTCCTTCGACCCCGTGCTCCACGCGGCACCGGGGCTGGAGCAGTACCCCTGGGTGCTCAGGCTCCGGGAGCCCGCCTACGCCTGGGCGCGGGCGCGACGCTCAGCCGGTCGACCAGACCGGCCCGGCAGCCGGCCATCATCCGGTGATGATTCCACCGCAGCAGGGGCCCCGCGGGTGCGGCGAACCGCAGCAAGCCGGTCACGCTGACCTGCTGCCGGAACTCCAGGCGGGTGCCTGCGGCCACCGGGAGCAGCGACCACCGCACCCAACCGGACAGGTCGCCCGAGACGCCCACCTCCAGCGTCGGCAGGTCACGGGAGACCGCGTGCAGGTGCAGGTCGAGGGTGTAGGGCAGGGTCGAGCGGCACCGGACCCACGCGTCGTCGTCGCCGATCGTCGAGACGTCGCGCACCTGCCGCCACCACTCCGGGTAGCGCTCCAGATCGACGAGCACGTCGCGGATCCGCTCCGGCGGCGCGGGCAGGTGCCAGGTCTCGGCGAACTCGAAGACGGCGGCCATGGGCCCATCATGTCGGGCCCCTCTGGGCACCGGGTGCCGTGGACACCCACCAGGAGAGCGACCCGGCCGCATGGTTCCTGCCTGCCCACGAGCGGCCGTGGACCGCAGGCAACCTGGTCATCCCGCACGTGCACGGGGCGGCGTACTTCGCTCGCCTGCTCGAGACGCTCGAGGCCACGCAGGAGGGTGACCGGGTCTTCTTCACCGACTGGCGTGGTGACTGCGACGAGCGCCTTGCCGACGACGGGCCGACGGTCGCCGACGTGTTGGCCGCGGCCGGCAAACGGGGCGTGGAGGTGCGGGCGCTGCTGTGGCGCTCCCACTCCGACGTGGTCAGCCTCAACGCCCAGGAGAACCAGCACCTCGGCACGGTGATCAACGAGAGCGGTGGCGAGGCGCTCCTCGACGAGCGGGTCCGCCGGGGCGGCTCGCACCACCAGAAGCTGTTCGTGGTCCGTCGCAAGGACCGGCACGACCTGGACGTGGCCTTCGTCGGCGGTATCGACCTGTGCCACGGCCGGCGTGACGACGCCAGCCACGCCGGCGACCCGCAGGCGCCGCCGCTCGACGAGCGCTACGGACCGACCCCGCCGTGGCACGACGCGATGGTGGAGATCCGCGGCCCGGCCGTCGCGCACGTGCTCGACGCCTTCTCCGAGCGGTGGGAGGACCCGACGCCGGTCGACCACCGCAATCCCTACCGCGCTGTGGTGCACCGGGCCGCCCGGATGCCACGTCGCCCCGAGCCGCTCCCCGAGCGGTGGGACCCGCCACCCGAAGCCGGCCCGCACCTGGTCCAGCTGCTGCGCACCTACCCCGCGAAGAAACCGCCCTTCCCGTTCGCCCCGAGCGGTGAACGGTCGATCGCGCGGGGCTACAGCCGGGCCTTCGCGCGGGCCCGAAGACTGGTCTACGTCGAGGACCAGTACTTCTGGTCCGCCGAGGTCGCCACGACGCTCGCAGAAGCACTCGAGCGCGAGCCCGGGCTCCAGGTCATCGCGGTCGTGCCGCGGTATCCCGAGGAGGACGGCCGGACCTCGGGCCCGGCGATGTCCTTCGGCCAGCGGGTCGCCTGGGAGCGGCTGCGCGCCGCCGGCGGCGACCGGTTCGCCATGTACGACCTGGAGAACCCGTCGGGCACACCGGTCTACGTGCACGCGAAGGTCTGCATCGTCGACGACACCTGGATGACCTGCGGCTCCGACAACCTCAACCTGCGCTCGTGGACCCACGACACCGAGCTCACCTGCGCGATCCTCGACCCGGAGGGCCGGCTCCCGCGGGAGACCCGTGCCGGCCTGTGGGCCGAGCACCTGGGCCTGGCCGACGACGACCCGCGACTGACCGACCTCGACCGCGCCGGCGCACTGTGGGCCGAGCGCGCCGGCGCCCCCGGCAGCCGGATCCGCTCGCACGTCCCCGATCCGATCCCTCGCCACACCCGGCTGTGGGCCGGCGCGGCCTACCGCCTCTTCATCGACCCCGACGGCCGTCCGCGCGGCCTGCGCCACAGCGGGCGGTTCTGAGCCCCGGCCGCTGGTCGGGCACTAGTGTCAGGGCACATGAGCGACCTCCTGGACCGTGCCCGCGCCTGGGCCGCCGACGACCCCGATCCGCAGACCCGGACGGAGCTGGAGCGGCTGATCGCCGAGGTCGAGGCCGGTGGCGCCCCGGAGCTCCAGGCCGACCTGGCCGACCGGTTCAGCGGCACGCTGGAGTTCGGCACCGCGGGACTGCGGGGCGCGCTCGGCGCCGGCCCCAACCGGATGAACCGGGTGGTCGTGATCCGCGCCGCCGCCGGCCTGGCGGCGTACCTCAAGGACACCGGCGCGACCGGACCCGTCGTCATCGGCTACGACGCCCGGCACAACTCCGACGTCTTCGCCCGCGACACCGCGCAGGTGATGACCGGCGCCGGCATCCGGGCGCTGGTGATGCCCCGCCCGCTGCCCACCCCGGTGCTCGCCTTCGCGATCCGCGAGCTCGGCTGCGCAGCCGGCGTCATGGTGACCGCGAGCCACAACCCGCCGCAGGACAACGGCTACAAGGTCTACCTCGGCGACGGCAGCCAGATCGTGCCGCCGGCCGACGTCGAGATCGCGGAGCGGATCGCGGCGGTCGGCCCCGTGGCCGACGTGCCCCGCGGTGAGGCCGGCGAGCAGGTGGGAGAGGAGATCGTCGACCGCTACCAGGACACCGTCGCCGGTTTGGCCGAGGACGGCCCGCGCGACCTGCGCATCGTCTACACGCCGCTGCACGGCGTCGGCGGCAGCACCGTGCTGCAGGTGCTGGAGTCGGCCGGCTTCGACCAGCCACGGGTGGTGGAGCCGCAGGAGCAGCCCGACCCCGAGTTCCCGACCGTGGCCTTCCCCAACCCCGAGGAGCCTGGCGCGATGGACCTCGCGCTCGCGCTCGCACGGGAGAGCGGCGCCGACCTCGTGGTCGCCAACGACCCCGACGCCGACCGGTGCGCGGCCGCGGTGCCCACCGGCGAGGGGTGGCGGATGCTCCGCGGCGACGAGGTCGGGGCGCTGCTCGCCGACCACCTGCTCGCGCGCCGCCACGAGGGCGTCTACGCCACCAGCATCGTCTCCTCCAGCCTGCTCGGGAAGCTGGCGGCCGCACACGGGCAGCCCTACGCCGAGACACTCACCGGCTTCAAGTGGATCGGCCGGATCCCCGGCCTGGCCTTCGGCTACGAGGAGGCGCTCGGCTACTGCGTCGACCCGGAGCACGTCAAGGACAAGGACGGCGTCTCCGCGCTGCTGCTGCTGTGCGAGCTGGCCGCCGGGCTGAAGGCCGAGGGCCGCACCCTGACCGACCGCCTCGACGAGATCGCCCGCGAGCACGGCCTGCACGCCACCGACCAGCTCTCCGTGCGGGTCACGGACCTCTCCGTGATCGCCGACGCGATGACCACCCTGCGCAGCACTCCCCCGTCCACGCTCGGCGGCCTCACGGTCACCTCGGCCGAGGACCTCAGCCAGGGCAGTGCCGAGCTGCCGCCCACCGACGGCCTGCGCTACCGGCTGGCCGGCGGCGCGCGGGTGATCGTGCGTCCCAGTGGCACCGAGCCGAAGCTGAAGTGCTACCTCGAGGTGGTCGAGCCGGTCACCGGCCCGGTCGAGGAGGCGCGCGGCCGGGCGACCGAGCGGCTCGCCGCCATCAAGGCCGACCTGCAGGGCGCCCTGGGCCTGTAGGAGGCCGCTAGAGCGCCAGCGCGGCCACCAGGCCGGCGCCGACGAGCACCAGGGCGGCGATCTCCGGCCACGCCCAGCTCCGGTGTACGCCGCGGGCGAGATCCGCCTGCTCCGAGGACCGGGCGCGCACGCCTGCCTCCTCACGGGCGGCGCGGGCGCGGTCGGTCACGATGTCGGCGATGTGGTCGGCGTACGCCACCGTCTTGACCGGGGCGGCCTCCCCGCGGGACGGCAGTCGCCGAGCGCGGACGATGTCGCGGTAGCTGTGCCCGACGGCTGCGCTCACGTAGCGCTTGCCCGCGACCCAGACGGCGAGCACCTGCCGGACCGTGACCGACTCGACCGCGGCCAGCGGCAGGGTGAGGGTCGAGACCAGCCCGCGCATGACCAGCTCGGAGCCGGTGATGCCCACCCGCGGCCGCAGCAGCGCCACCCAGGCCAGCAGGACCAGCAGCACGCCGACCGCCAGGGGCACCGGGGCGAATCCGCCGACCACCGACAGCGCCGTGATCGCGCCGCCGACGACGATCGCGAACCAACCCATGATCCTTCCGCTGGTGGGGTCGAACCACTCCACCGGCTCCTGCGACGTCACCCGCCCAGCCTATGCTGGCGCGGTGACCAACCCCGAGTCGACGGCCACCCCGACCGCAGCCGAGATCGCCCGGATGATCGACCACACGCTGCTGAAGCCCGAGGCCACCCGCGCCGACGTGGAGGCGCTGGTCGCGGAGGCCGTCGAGCTCGGCACCTACTCGGTGTGCGTCTCACCGTCGATGCTGCCGGTGACGGTGCCGCCGGGCAGCGACCTGTTGGTCGCGGTGGTGTGCGGGTTCCCCAGTGGCAAGCACACCTCGGCGGTGAAGGCGGCCGAGGCGGCGGAGGCGGTGCGGAGCGGCGCCGACGAGATCGACATGGTCATCGACGTGGGCGCTGCCAAGGAGGGTCGCTTCGACGACGTCCGCGAGGACATCGCCACGGTGCGGGCCGCCGCCCCGCGCCCGACCGTGCTGAAGGTGATCATCGAGTCGGCCGCCCTGGCTGATGAGGAGATCGTCGGCGCGTGCCGGGCGGCGGCGGAGGCGGGCGCCGACTTCGTGAAGACGTCCACCGGCTTCCACCCCTCCGGTGGTGCCTCCGAGCACGCCGTGCGGTTGATGAAGCAGACCGTGGGCGATGCCCTGGAGGTGAAGGCCTCCGGCGGTGTGCGCACCCTCGAGCAGGCCCGGGCCATGGTCGCTGCCGGCGCCACCCGGCTCGGCGTGTCCGGCTCGCGGGCGCTGCTCACCGGCGGAGCTCCCGCCGGCTCCTACTGACGTCGGCTCCCGGACGGATGCGCGCCCAGGTCATCGTCCTCGCCGGACCCTCCGGGGCCGGCAAGTCGCGCCTCGCCCGCCGGATCGCCGAGCGGTGGGGCCTGTCGATCCTGCGGCTCGACGACTTCTACAAGTCCGGCGGCGACCCGACGCTCCCCGTGATCACGGTGGGGGCCAACGCCGGGATCGTCGACTGGGACCACCCCGACTCCTGGCTTCCTGAGGACGCCATGGCGGCCCTGACGGCGCTGTGCCGTGAGGGTCGGGCCCAGGTGCCGGTCTACGACATCGCCCACGACGGGCGCACCGGCTGGCAGGAGCTCGACCTCGGCGGGGCCGGCTACTTCCTGGCCGAGGGCATCTTCGCCCAGGACATCGTGGCCGGGTGTCGCGACGCCGGCATGCTCGCCGCGGCGTACTGCGTCACCCAGCGCCCGATCGTCACCTTCTGGCGGCGCCTGACCCGTGACCTCAAGGAGCGGCGCAAGCCGCCGCTGGTGTTGTTGCGCCGTGGTCTCGACCTCATGCGAGGGCAGCGTCGGGTGGTCGCCGACGCGGTCGCGAAGGGCTGCGTGCAGGTCACCCCGCACGAGGGGTACGCCGCCGTCGCCGCCCTGCTCGGCACCCCGACCCGGGCTCCGCGCGGATGAGGGCGGACCTGCCGTTCGGGCCGGCCCTGCGCCAACCGGACCAACGCTCGTGCGGCGCCGCGTGCGTCGTGGTCGCCCGGATGCGGCGCTCACACCCGCTGCGCAGCCGGCTGGTCGGCGGCTTCTCCGCCGAGGTGCTCTCGGCGCACCGGGTGCTGACCTCGGCCACCGACGTCGCGGGCCGCCCGCAGCTGCCGTGGCCGCGGGCGCTCGGGACACCCCCGTGGGCGGTCGCGCGAGCGTTGGCCGTGAGCGCGGCGGTGCCCTACCGCACCGCGCTGGTCCGCTGGTCCCGCGGGTCGGCGTACGACTCCGCCGCCGCGGCCGTCGGCGAGCACCCGGTCGCGTTGTACGTCGGAAGTGCGACCCTCCCCCGCCACGTGGTGCTCGTCCTCGCCGCCGGCGTGGACGGCCTCGACGTCTACGACCCCGCCGACGGCCGCCTGCACACCGTCACCCGTCGCGACTTCGAGCAGGCCCGACTCCGGCTCGGCGGATGGCCGCACCCCTGGTTCCTGGTCCACCCGTCACCGGCCGGGCACGCCTGAGGCTCACGCCCTGGAGGTTCAACGCAGGGCGGCGTACTGCTCCTTGATCGTGTGGATCAGGTCCACCCGCTCGTCGTAGGGCAGGAAGGCGGACTTCATCGCGTTGACCGTGAAGCGCTCGAGCTGGGTCCAGCCGTAGCCGAAGGCCTCGACCAGGCCCCAGAGCTCCTCGGTCATCGAGGTGCGTGACATCAGCCGGTTGTCGGTGTTGACCGTCACCCGGAAGCCGAGCTCGCTGAGCAGCCCGATCGGGTGCTCGGCGATCGAGGAGGCGGCGGCGCCGGTCTGGACGTTGGAGCGGGGGCAGACCTCGAGCGGGATCCGGCGATCGCGGACGTAGGCCGCCAGCCGGCCGAGCGTCACCTCGCCGGTGTCGGAGACGGTGATGTCCTCGACGATCCGCACGCCGTGCCCGAGCCGGTCCGCGCCGCACGGGTGGACCGCCTCCCAGATGGACGGGAGCCCGAAGCCCTCCCCGGCGTGGATGGTGAAGCGCATGTTCTCCGCGGCCAGACGCTCGAAGGAGTCCAGGAAGCGGGTGGGTGGGAAGCCCTTCTCGGGCCCGGCGATGTCGAAGCCGGCGACACCCCGGTCGCGCCAGGCGATGGCCAGCTCGGCGATCTCGGTGGCGCGGGCCGCCTGTCGCATGCCGGTCAGGAGCTGGCGCACCACGATCGGCCGGCCGTCCGCCGCGGCCTCCGCCATGCCCTCCTCGAAGCCGCGCTGGACCGCGGCGACCACCTCGTCGAGGGCGAGCCCCTGCTCGACGTGCAGCTCGGGGGCGTAGCGGATCTCGGCGTAGACGACGCCGTCGGCGGCGTGGTCGAGCACGCACTCGCGCGCCACCCGGGTGATCGCCTCGGCTCGCTGCATCACCGCGACGGTGTGCCGGAAGGTCTCCAGGTAGCGCTCGAGTGACCCCGAGGTCGCACTCGAGACGAACCACTCCTCCAGCGCCTCCGGCTCCGAGGCCGGCAGCGGGTGCCCGACCTCGACCGCGAGCTCGAGAATGGTCTGCGGGCGCAGGCCGCCGTCGAGGTGGTCGTGGAGCACCACCTTCGGCGCCGCTTGCACCTGCTCACGGGTCAGGGTCGCGGTAGGTTCCATGGCGTCATCCAACACCACGGCGCCACGACGGCGTGCGGCCACCGGGGCACACCGCCGACGCGCCACATGAGCAGAGCGAGGACGCCCCCATGCGCGTGTTCACCACCGTCGACGAGGTCGCCGCCGCGGCCGGCCAGGACCTCGGCTCGTCCGACTGGGTCGTCATCGACCAGGAGCGGGTCGACAAGTTCGCCGAGGCGACGGGCGACTTCCAGTGGATCCACGTCGACGTGGAGCGCTCGAGGTCGGGCCCGTTCGGCGGCACGATCGCCCACGGCTACCTGACGCTCTCGCTGGTGCCGTGGCTCGGCAGCCAGGTCTTCTCCCTCGACACCCCGGGGGCGAAGCTCAACTACGGCGTCAACAAGGTCCGCTTCCCCGCACCGCTCCTGGTCGGCAAGCGGGTGCGCTGCCACGCGTCCTTCGGCGACGTCACCGACCTGCCGACGGGCAAGCAGCTGATCGTCAGGTACACCGTCGAGATCGAGGGCGAGGCCAAGCCGGCCTGCGTCGCCGAGACGGTCGTGCTGCTGCTGGGCTGAGCGCCGCTCGGCCTCGTCAGCCGATCCGGTCGATGACCAGCGGCTGCGCCGTGAACGCGGTGCCGGAGGGCTCGATGTCGTAGCCGCCCTCCAGCGACGCCAGCGCCCGGTCGAACCGCTCGGGGGTGTCGGTGAGCAGCGTGAACAGCGGCTCGCCGGCGCGCACCGTGTCGCCCGGCCGCGCGTGCCACACGACGCCGGCGCCGGCCTGCACGGGGTCCTCCTTGCGCGCCCGCCCGGCACCGAGGCGCCACGCGGCCAGCCCGACCGCCATCGCGTCCAGCCGGGTGAGTACGCCGTCGGCCGGGGCGGTCACGACGTGGGACTCGCGCGCGGTCGGCAGCGGGGCGTCGGGGTCGCCGCCCTGGGCGCGGATCATGGCGCGCCAGGTGTCCATCGCCGAGCCGTCGGCCAGCTTGTCCGCGGGATCGACCCCGGTGACGCCGGCCCCGGCGAGCATCTCGCGGGCGAGTGCCACGGTCAGCTCCACCACGTCGGCGGGCCCGCCGCCGGCGAGCACCTCGACCGACTCCGCGACCTCGACGGCGTTGCCGGCGGTGTTGCCCAGCGGCGTACTCATGTCGGTCAGCAGGGCGACCGTGTGCACGCCCGCGTCGGTGCCGAGGTCGACCATGGTGCGGGCCAGCTCGCGGGCATCGTCGAGCGACTTCATGAAGGCGCCCGTGCCCACCTTCACGTCCAGGACCAGCGCACCGGTGCCCTCGGCGATCTTCTTCGACATGATGGAGGAGGCGATCAGCGGGATGGCCTCGACGGTGCCGGTGACGTCGCGCAGCGCGTAGAGCTTCTTGTCCGCCGGCGCGAGACCCGCTCCGGCCGCGCAGATCACCGCGCCGACCGACTCGAGCTGGGCGAGCATCTCGTCGTTGGACAGGCCCGCCCGCCACCCCGGGATCGCCTCCAGCTTGTCGAGCGTGCCACCGGTGTGGCCCAGGCCGCGGCCGGAGAGCTGCGGCACCGCGACCCCGCAGGCCGCGACGAGCGGCGCGAGCGGGAGGGTGATCTTGTCGCCCACGCCGCCGGTGGAGTGCTTGTCGGCGGTCGGGCGGGAGAGGGAGGAGAAGTCCATCCGCTCCCCCGAGGCGATCATCGCGCCTGTCCAGCGGGCGATCTCGCGCCGAGTCATCCCGTTGAGCAGGATGGCCATGGCCAGGGCAGACATCTGCTCGTCGGCGACCTCGCCGCGGGTGTAGGCGTCGACGACCCAGTCGATCTGGCTGTCGCTCAGCTCGCCGCGGTCCCGCTTGGTGAGGATGACCTCGACGGCGTCGTGGGCGCTCACGAGGCCACCTCCGGGGACACCCGGGCCAGGTCGTCGGGGCCGAACGCGTCGGGGAGCACCTCGCTCATCGGCTTCACCCCGGAGACCGTCCACAGCAGCATCTGCGGGCCGCCGTGCTCGAAGAGCAGCTGGCGGCAGCGCCCGCACGGCATGATGACCTCGCCGTTGCCGTTGACGCAGACCGCGTGGGTCAGCCGCCCACCGCCGGTGATGTGCAGCTGGGAGACCAGCCCGCACTCGGCGCACAGCGTGACGCCGTAGGCAGCGTTCTCCACGTTGCAGCCCTGCAGCAGCCGGCCGTCGTCGGCGAGCGCGGCGACGCCCACCGGATAGCCGGAGTACGGCGCGTAGGCGCGCCCCGCGGCCTCGACCGCGGCGCGGCGGAGGTCCTCCCAATCGATGTTCATACCGGTGTCCATGGTGCCGCCACCCTCGCAGCACCCCCAGTTCGGGGCAAGCCCGGGGCAGCAGCACGATCCGGCGCCACCTGCCCTTAGGCTTCGCGTCGGTCGCAACTTGGTAACCGTTCACGCAAACGGCTTTGCGGCGGGGTGCGCGCGGGACATCATGCGCACCGTAGGTTCCCGTCTCGTGCACGCGAGGCACCCGATCTGGAGGCGTCAGTGAAGAAGAACATCAAGAGGGCCGCGGCCAGCGGCTTCGCGGCAATCGTGGCCTCCGCAGCCCTTGCGGCCTGCGGCGACGCTCCGGACGAGGAGCCCACGGCCGGCGAGTCGACCTCGGAGGAGGCGACCGGCGGCGAGGGTGGCGACTTCCTGCCCTGCATCGTGTCCGACGCGGGTGGCTTCGACGACAAGTCGTTCAACCAGCTCAGCTACGAGGGCGTCAAGCAGGCGGCCGACGAGCTCGGCGTCGAGATGATCGAGGTCGAGTCGCACAGCGAGAACGACTACGGCCCCAACCTGGAGAGCCTGGTCGCCGAGGGCTGCGACGTCATCGTGACCGTCGGCTTCGCCCTCTCGGCCGCGACGGTCGAGTCGGCCACCGCCAACCCGGACGTCGAGTACGTGCTCATCGACGACGCGGCCGACAACGACTTCGACGGCACCAAGGACGCGGAGAACATCAAGCCGCTGCTCTACAACACCGCCGAGGCCGCGTTCCTCGCCGGCTACGCCGCCGCCGACTACACCAAGACCGGCACCGTCGGCACCTACGGCGGCCAGCCGTTCCCGACGGTCACGATCTTCATGGACGGCTTCAAGCAGGGCGCGGAGTACTACGCCGAGCAGAAGGGCAAGGACGTCAAGGTCGTCGGCTACGAGGGCGGCGAGAACGGCGTGTTCACCGGTGGCTTCGAGGCCAACGAGACCGCGACCAACACGGCCAAGCAGATCCTCGACCAGGGCGCTGACGTGATCCTCCCGGTCGGTGGCCCGATCTACCAGGGCGCGCTGACCGCGATCGCCGACGCCGGCTCCGAGGTGGCGCTCGTGGGCGTCGACGCCGACTTCTACGAGACCGACCCGAACACCCAGGACGTCGTGTTCACCTCGATCCTGAAGAACATGAAGCAGTCGACCTACGAGGCCGTTCTCGCGGCCGGCCAGGGCGAGTTCGACCCGGAGGCCTACGTCGGCACCCTCGAGAACGGTGGCGTCGGCATCGCGCCGTTCCACAACTTCGAGGACAAGGTCTCCGACACGCTCGTCTCCGAGCTCGACGAGGTCAAGGCGGCCATCATCGACGGTTCCGTGACCGTCGAGTCCTACCTGGCCGAGTGATCGACCAGCAGCACTGATCAACCCCGACGTGGGGGGTCGACTCCAGTCGACCCCCCACGCTCGTGTTCTCCTGCTGTTCCTTGTCCCCGTTGCTGATACCGAGGAATATCAACTGCCATGACTCTGGCGCTGCGCGGCATCACCAAGCGCTTCGGCACCCTGGTGGCCAACGACCGGATCTCGCTGACCGTCGAGCCGGGTGAGATCCACTGCCTCCTGGGGGAGAACGGCGCCGGCAAGTCGACGCTGATGAACGTCCTCTACGGGCTCTACCAGGCCGACGAGGGCGAGATCCTGCTCGACGGCGAGGTCCGGCAGTTCTCCGGGCCGGGCGACGCGATCGCCGCCGGCATCGGCATGGTCCACCAGCACTTCATGCTGGTGCCCGTCTTCACGGTCGCCGAGAACGTCATGCTGGGCAACGAGAGCACCGGCCTCGGGGGCACCCTCGACGTCAACGCCGCCCGCACCCGGGTCCGCGAGATCTCCGACCGCTTCGGCTTCGACGTCGACCCGGACGCCACCATCGAGGACCTCCCCGTGGGCGTGCAGCAGCGGGTCGAGATCATCAAGGCGCTCTCCCGCGACGCCCGCGTGCTCGTCTTCGACGAGCCGACCGCGGTGCTGACCCCGCAGGAGACCGACGAGCTGATGGGCATCATGCGTCAGCTCAAGGAGAGCGGCACCGCCATCGTCTTCATCACCCACAAGCTGCGCGAGGTGCGCGAGGTCGCCGACCGGATCACCGTCATCCGCCACGGCAAGGTGGTCGGCGAGGCCAGCCCGACCGCGACCAACGCCGAGCTCGCGGCGCTGATGGTCGGCCGGCCGGTCGAGCTGACCGTGCACAAGGAGCCGGCCACCCTCGGCGAGGACGCCCTCGTGGTGAGCGACCTACGCGTCACCGACGCCACCGGCCACCTGCACCTGGACTCCGTCGACTTCACCATCCGCGCCGGCGAGATCCTCGGCGTCGCGGGCGTGCAGGGCAACGGCCAGACCGAGCTGACCGAGGCGCTGCTCGGCCTCGCCGACCACGTCCACGGCTCGATCCGCCTCGACGGTCACGAGCTGGTCGGCCGCTCGGTCCGCCAGGTGCTCGACGCCGGGGTCGGCTTCGTGCCCGAGGACCGCCAGGACGACGGGCTCGTCGGCAACTTCTCCATCGCCGAGAACCTCATCCTCAACCGCAGCCACAGCGCGCCGTTCGTGCGCCGCGGCAGCCTGCAGCTCAAGCGGCTGCGCGACTTCGCGCAGGCCAAGCTCACGGAGTACGACGTCCGCGCACCCGGCATCGACACCCCCGCCGGCAAGCTGTCGGGCGGCAACCAGCAGAAGGTCGTCGTCGCGCGGGAGCTCTCCCGCGAGCTGCGCCTGCTGGTGGCCGCGCAGCCGACCCGCGGCGTGGACGTCGGCTCCATCGAGTTCATCCACAAGGAGATCGTGGCGACGCGCGACCGGGGCGTGCCCGTCCTCGTCGTCTCCACCGAGCTGGACGAGGTGATCGCCCTGTCGGACCGGATCATGGTCCTCTACCGCGGCCGCGTGGTCGGCATCGTGCCGGCGGACACCCCGCGGGAGACGCTCGGCCTGATGATGGCCGGCGAGCGGCCCGAGGGGAGTGCCGCATGAGTGACCAGACCCCCGAGCCCGACCCGACGACGAGCACACCGGAGTCCGGCGGCACGTCGGCGGCGGGGACCGCCACGGCCGACCGACCGACCCCGCCGGAGCCGGGCCGCTGGCACAGCATGCTGCGCGAGATCACCACCGGCAACGCGTTGGTCGCCGTGCTCGCCGTGCTGCTGGCCGTGGTGGTCGGGTCGCTGATGATCCTGTTCACCGACGACCGCGTGCGCGAGACGATCGGCTACGTCACCGCCCGGCCGAGCGACTTCTTCTCCGCGGCCTGGGATGCGATCTCCGGCGCCTACTCCGCGCTGTTCCGCGGCTCGATCTACAACACCCGCGCCGAGGACGTCACCACGGGCATCCGGCCGCTCACTGAGACGCTGAAGTTCGCCGGGCCGCTGATCGCCGCCGGTCTCGGTGTCGGCCTGGCGTTCCGCGCCGGCCTGTTCAACATCGGTGGCCGCGGCCAGATGCTGCTCGCCGGTGCCGCCGCCGGCTGGGTCGCCGTCGAGGTGGACCTGCCCGCCGGCCTGCACCTCGTCGTCGCCCTGGCGGCCGGCCTCCTCGCCGGTGCACTGTGGGCGGGGATCGCCGGAGTGCTCAAGGCGCGCACCGGCGCGCACGAGGTGATCGTCACGATCATGCTCAACTACGTCGGCTACTACCTGGTCTTCTACGCGCTCTCGTCGCAGTCGATCCTCCAGGCGCCCGGCTCGGTGAACCCGAAGTCCTCGCCCATGGCCGACTCCGCCGTGCTGCCGCGGATCCTGGGCGACCGGTTCAACCTCCACCTGGGCTTCGTGCTCGCGCTGGTGGCCGTCGCCATCGTGTGGTGGCTGCTCAACCGCTCCGCGCTCGGCTTCCGCTTCCGGGCGGTCGGGGAGAACCCCAACGCCGCTCGGGCCGCCGGTATCGACGTGGGCCGCACCTACACCACGGTCATGCTGATCGCCGGGGCGCTGGTCGGCCTGGCCGGCGCCAACCAGGTGCTCGGCACGGTGACCAGCGGTGTCACCGTCGACCTCGACGCCGGCATCGGCTTCGACGCGATCACCGTCGCCCTGCTCGGCCGCTCCCGCCCGCTCGGCATCCTGGCCGCCGGCCTGCTCTTCGGTGCGCTCAAGGCCGGGGGCTTCGCGATGAACGCCTCCCAGGGGATCCCCGTCGACATCGTCCTGGTCGTGCAGTCGCTCATCGTGCTCTTCCTCGCCGCCCCTCCCCTGGTGCGCGCGATCTTCCGGCTGCCGGCGAAGGAGGCCCAGTGATGTCCGAGGGGACCACCACGAAGATCACCCTCCCTGCGGCGGTCGCGCCGGAGACGACCGCCCCGGTCGGCTACAAGGCGCCGATCGTGTTCGGCGTCATCACGCTGCTGCTCGCGCTGGTCGCGCTGCTGGCCCCGCAGGAGGGCGACACGACCTTCCGGCTGGCGAGCGGCACCGACTTCGTCGAGATCCCCGAGATCAGCGTGCCGGCCGGCCCGTCGACGTGGGTCCTGGTCGCCCTGCTGGTCCTGGCCACGGCGTACTCCCTCCTGCTCACGACCCGCCGGGTGCGCACACCGCTGTGGCTGACCACGCTGTTCGCCGTCGTGGCGATCACCGCCTTCTTGTGCTGGGCGGCCGCGGGCGGCACGCTGCCGGTCGTCGGCCTGCTCGGTGGGGCGCTCGCCCTCGCCGTGCCGCTGGTCTTCGGCGCCCTGGGCGGTGTCCTGGGTGAGCGCGCCGGCGTGGTCAACATCGCGATCGACGGCCAGCTGCTCTTCGGGGCGTTCGCCGCCGCGATCGTCGGCTCCATCGCCGGCTCGGCGTGGGCAGGCCTGGCGGGCGCCATGGTGGCCGGCGCCCTGGTCGCGCTGCTGCTCGGCATCTTCGCCATCTCCTACTACGTCGACCAGGTCATCGTCGGCGTCGTGCTCAACGTGCTGGTGATCGGTGTGACCAGCTTCCTGTTCACCCAGGTGCTGGCGCCGAACTCGGCGGAGCTGAACTCCCCGCCGCGCTTCCCGCGCCTGGCCGTCCCCGTGCTCGGCGACATCCCGGTGATCGGCCCGATCTTCTTCCGGCAGACGGTGCTGGTCTACCTCATGTACGTCGCCGTCGCGGTCGTCGCGTGGGCGCTCTACCGCACCAAGTGGGGACTGCGGGTGCGCGCCGTCGGAGAGCACCCCAAGGCGGCCGACACGGTGGGCATCAACGTCAACCGCACCCGCTACCGCACCGTGCTGCTGGCCGGGCTGATCGCCGGGGCCGGCGGCGCGACCTACACGCTGGTCTCGGTCTCGCAGTTCAACCGGGAGATGACCGGCGGCGCCGGCTACATCGCGCTGGCGGCGGTCATCTTCGGCAAGTGGGACCCGATCCGGGCGACCCTGGCCGCGCTGCTGTTCGGCTTCGCGTCGAACCTGCAGGGCGTGCTGTCGGTGCTCGGGTCGCCGGTGCCGAGCCAGTTCATGCTGATGCTGCCCTACGTCGTGACGATCTTCGCCGTCGCCGGTCTGGTGGGTCACTCACGGGCGCCCGCGGCCGATGGAGTGCCCTACCGCAAGGGCTGACCGGGGTTCGGTCAGGCCTCGGCGAGGGCGTGTGCCGTCGCGGTCGCCAGCACCTTCGCTCCGATCGCGACGGCCCGGTCGTCGACCCGCAGGTTGCCCTGGTGCAGGTCGTAGGTCTTCCCGCCGGGCGTGCGGGTGCCCAGGCGCATCATCGCGCCGGGGATCTGCTCGAGGTACCAGCCGAAGTCCTCTCCCCCGAGGCTCTGCGGCGCGGCCACCGGACCGTGCTCGCCGAGCACGCTGACCACGGCGTGGTGGAGGATCCGGTTGGAGACGGGCTCGTTGACGACAGGCGGTACGCCGCGGCGGTAGTCGACCCTCGCGGTCACGCCGTAGGGGCGCACGATGTCCTCCACGACGCCGCGGATGACCCGCTCGGCCTCGCCCCAGGCGACCGAGTCGAGGATGCGCACCGTGCCGGAGACGAAGCCGGTGTGCGGGATGACGTTGGGGGCGGCGCCGGCGTGCAGCACGCCCCAGACCACGCTCACGCCCGCCCGGGGGTCCATCCGGCGGCTCAGCACCGCGGGCAGCTCGGTGGCGACCTTGGCCAGCGCGAAGGTGAGGTCGCCGGTCAGGTGCGGACGGCTGGTGTGGCCGCCCTCCCCCTCCAGCCGCACCTCGAGCCGGTCGGCGGCGCTGGTGAGCGGGCCGAGCCGCAGCCCGATCTGACCGACGTCGACGCCGGGGTCGCAGTGCAGCGCGAAGATCCGCTCGACGTCGTCGACCACGCCCAGGCTCATCAAATGGGCCGCGCCGCCGGGCATGACCTCCTCCGCCGGCTGGAACAGCAGCCGGACCCGGCCGTGCAGCTCGCCCTGGTGGTAGGCCTCGGCCAGCGCCAGCCCGGCGCCGACCAGCGACGCGGTGTGCACGTCGTGCCCGCAGGCGTGGGCGACGCCGCCCACCGTGCTGCGCCACGGGTCGTCGGTGATGTCCTGCACCGGCAGGGCGTCGAGGTCGGCGCGCGCCGCGACGATGGGGCCGGAGTCGCCCAGGTCGGCGACCAGCCCGCTGGTCGGCATCGGCGTGACCACCCACCCGGCCTGCTCGAGGCGGTGCTGCACCAGCCGCGTGGTGCGCTGCTCCTCCCAGGAGAGCTCGGGGTGGGCGTGGATGTCGCGGCGCAGGTCGACCAGGTCGGCGTCGTACTTGTCGACGACCGAGGTCAACAGCGCTGCGATGTCCACCCCTGCAGGTTAGTCGAGCCGGCCTGCCGACCCGTCCCCGCAGGGTGATCCTGCGGGGACGGACCTTCGGCGTGGAGGGTCAGAAGACGATGACCTTGCCGCGCGGCGCGTCACCCTTCTCGCCCGACATGCCCGTCATCACCTTGATCGTGCCGTAGAGGCCGGCCGGCCCCCACTCCACGTCGCCGGGCATCCTGACCGTGCGGTAGGGCTTGGCGCGCGAGGACCCGGCGCGGATCCTGCTGACCTGGTTGCCGAACAGCTCGGCGACGTAGATGTCTCCGGCCGGGGAGACGGCCAGTCCGGTCGGGCTGATCAGGTTCTTGGCGACCCGGGTGACGGCGCCGGTCGCCGGGTCGACCCGGAACACGCGACCACGAGCGCCGAGGCTCGGGTCCTCCGGACCGCCGGGCAGCGAGCTCACGTAGAGCATGCCGTCAGGACCGGCCTCGACGTCGGTCGGCACCGACTCGAAGTAGTACTTCTTGCCGACAGCGCAGCCGGGCAGCTTGAACATGGCCGCACGCGCGCGGGTCACCCGCAGCGGCGAGGGCGGCAGCACGGCCACGGTGGCCAGTCCGGTGGGCGTCATCCGCAGCAGGGTGTTGCCAGCGGCGTCGATGAGGTAGGTGACACCGGTCAGCGTGGTGGTGGCGTAGGGGTGCGACTCGACGATGCCGGTGTAGCTGGCCGGCACCCGCTTCGGGAACTGCTTGGCACACCGCTTCGAGATGTTGCGGATGCCGTACTCCACGGCGGCGTCCGGGTTGCCCGTGGCCTCGAACGCCGAGGCGCTGGCGAGGGTCTGCGGGGTGGTCGAGCCGGCCGGGATCCGCATCAGGTCGGCCGTGCCGTCCGGTCGGGTCACCGCGAAGGTGACGGCGCCGGCATCGACCGACACGGCACCGACCTCGACCCCCTCGGCCGCCTGGTAGAGCACGGCGGGCGGCTGACCGGGGGCGATCCTGTGCAAGGTGCCCTTGAAGTTCTCGGTGGCGAAGACGGTGCCGTCCGGGGCGACGGCGAGGCTGAGCGGGCTGAGCAGGCCATGCGCGAGCGTGGTCTTGGCGGTGGCAGGCGGGGCGAAGGTCGTGGCGGCGAGCGCGGTCGTCGCGGCGACGGCGGCGAGCCGGACCAACGACCGGCTGGAGGGGCGTACGAAGGGCTTCATGGTGATGCTTCTCCTGGGGTTGGCAGCCCGTCCACGCTGCTCCACCGATCCGTCGGCCGCATCACCTGTCTGGATGAAGTGCGGACCTTTCCGCTCACCCGTCGTAGGCCGCGAGGATCCGGTCGGCCGCCACCGTCGCGGGCAGCTCACCGGCCAGGACGGCCGCGCGGACCTCGTCGCGCACTGCCCGCACGCCGGGCGACTGACGCAGCCGCTGGTCGAGCTCCTCGCGCACCAGCGCCCACGTGAAGTCGAGCTGCTGTCGCGCGCGCTTGTGCTGCAGCCCCTCCGCGCCGAGGTGCTCACGGTGCGCCACGACGCGCTGCCACACCTCGTCGACGCCGTGTCCGGTGAGCCCCGAGCAGGTCACCACCGGCGGTGCCCACTCCCCCTTGCCGCGGACCAGGCGCAGCGCGCCGGCGAGCTCGCGAGCCGCGGCGCGGGCCTCCTGCTCGCGCGCCGGGTCGTCCGGGTCGGCCTTGTTGACCGCGATCACGTCGCTGATCTCGAGGATGCCCTTCTTGATGCCCTGCAGCTGGTCACCGGTGCGGGCCAGGGTGAGGAACAAGAACGTGTCGACCATCCCCGCGACGGTCACCTCCGACTGACCGACGCCGACGGTCTCCACCAGCACGACGTCGTACGCCGCCGCCTCGAGCACCGCCATCGCCTGCACCGTCGCGCGGGCGACCCCGCCGAGCGTGCCCGCGGACGGGCTGGGCCGGATGAAGGCGCGAGGATCCACGGCCAGCTGCGCCATCCGGGTCTTGTCGCCGAGCACCGATCCGCCGGTGCGTACGCTGGAGGGGTCGACCGCGAGCACCCCCACCCGGTGCCCGGCTGCCGTGAGCTGCGAGCCGAGCGCCTCGATGAAGGTCGACTTGCCGACGCCCGGGACGCCGGAGATCCCGACCCGCACCGCGTCCCCCGCCGGGAGCCGGGTGAGCAGCTCGCGGGCGGCCTGGCGGTGCTGCGGCTTCGTGGACTCCACCAGCGTGATCGCCCGGGAGACCGCGGCCCGCTTGCCGTCGCGGATCCCGTCGAGCAGCTCGTCGAGGTCCATCAGTCCTCCTCGCGTGGGCGGATGTCCATCAAGGTATGCAGACGAGTGCACGCTTCCCGTGCGGAGCTCCACCCGGGAAGCGTCCGTTCGTCTGCATACCTTGACGAACGGACGCGCGGCGCGGCGCTCAGTGGCCGAGCTGCTCGCGCAGCCTGCCCAGCAGGTCCAGGGCGGAGTCGGCGATCACCGTGCCGGGGAGGAAGACCGCGGCGGCGCCCATCTGCTCCAGCGTGGGCACGTCGTCGGGTGG
>JAPSKJ010000113.1:3732-6733 GCA_031177735.1 Nocardioides sp. | reverse complement strand
TCGAGCCGGATGTCGGAGGTGGTGACCTCCTCGTCGGAGCCGTCCAGCGCGCGGGCGGCGAGCCCCGCCTTGCTGTCGATGAGGTCGGCGATGCGCGCGTCGATCGTCTGCGCGGCGATGATCCGCCACGCGGTGACCGGCTCGGTCTGCCCGATGCGGTGCACCCGGTCGATCGCCTGGGTCTGCTCGGCGTTGGTCCAGGACAGCTCGGAGAGCACCACGTTGGACGCCACCTGCAGGTTGATGCCGACGCCGGCGGCGGTCAGCGAGCACACGATGACCGCGACCTCGGGGTCGCTCACGAAGGCGTCGATCGCCTTCTGGCGGGCGGTGCCGCTCTGGTCGCCGCGGATCTCGGTGTAGCGCAGCCCGCGCTTCTCGAAGACCTCACCCGCGGCGTCCATCACGTCGAGGTGCTTGGCGAAGAAGACGACCTTGCCGGCGCTGCGCGCCAGCTGGGCGGCGTAGTCGGCGGCGAGGCCGGCCTTCGCCCGCCCGATCCGGCGCACCATCGCGAAGACGTTGTCACCGGTCGAGGCGTCCTCGGAGTCGGAGAGCTCCCAGCCGGCGACCCGGCGGATCAGGTCGTGGTCGATGCCCTCGACCTCCACGCCGCGATGCTCGCGCCGGGCCTCGATCGCGGAGTCGTAGCGCTTGACCAGCCGCAGCGCGAGCTCGCGCTCGGCGTCGCGGATGGAGCGGCTGTCAGCCTCGTCGAGCTCGACCGGCAGGTCGGCGATCCGGCGGGCCGGGATGTCGGCGGCCACGTCGACCTTGCGGCGGCGCACGATGCCCATGTCGATCACGGCCTGCCTGGCCGCGGGGTAGAACGCGTGGTCGGCCGGCGTCAGCTCGGTCTCCTCGAGCTTGGCGAGCAGCTCCAGGCGGGGCTTCTTGTCGTCGATCCAGCCCAGGAACTGCCAGATGGTGCGGAAGTCCTCGACGTCGTTGATCAGCGGGGTGCCCGTCAGCGCCATCATCAGCGGCCGGGCGACGCGCTGGCGGATCCGGTCGGAGATCTCCAGCACGTGCTGGGAGCGCTGCGACTTCTTGTTCTTGATGAAGTGCGCCTCGTCGACGATCATGCCGCGGAACCCGTGCTCGCCGATCCAGCCGACGTGCCGGTCGAGCACCTCGTAGTTGACGATCATGATGTCGGCGAACCCGTCGACGTCCTCGCCGTTGCCGTGGATCACGCTGACCGTCTTCGCCGGCGTCCAGTGCGCCGCCTCGCGGGCCCAGTTGGTCTTGACGACGTTGGGCACGACCACCAGGAGGGGGTACGCCGAGGCAGCCTGCGCCGCCAGCAGCGCCTGTGCGGTCTTGCCGAGCCCGGGCTCGTCGGCGAGCAGGAACGTGCGGTGCCCCTCGGCGACCGCGGCGAGCAGCTTCGCCTGGTGCGCCATCAGCTCCACCCCCTTGGGCAGCAGCAGGGTGGGCCGCGGCTCGGGCAGCGCCATGCAGCTGGGGGCGCCGGGGGTGGCGTGCTCGAAGGAGTTGAGCAGTGGCCCGATCAGCTCCCAGCCGGCCAGCCGCCGCTCGGCGATCCGGACCGGCGTGCCGCTGAAGTCGGGCACCATGAACGGGTTGGCCAGTTGCGCGCGGGCCACCGAGACCGGCACGACCTGGCGCTCGACCCGCATGGCGCTGGACTGCCGGGGCTCCTCGGTGTCGGGGGTGGGCTCGAGACCGGCGGCGAGCTGGTACTCCCGCTTGAGCCGACGCGTCGCGTCGGTCATCTCGGCGTCCTCGGCCAGCAGGGCGAACAGGCTCGGCTCGCGGGCGGCGGTCTGGGCGAGGATGGTCGCGATGCCGTCGAGCCGCTTGAGCTCCGCGGCGCGCTGCTGGTCGGTGAGCGTGTCGTCGGCCTTCAGGCGGGCGCGCTCCTCGCGCACCAGCAGCGCGATCACCTGGAACCGGACGCGCTCGGGGCGGCCCTTCTGGACACCGGTCTCCACCTCGCGGACGGCCTTGGCGAGGACCGGGATGATGCCGTCGTTGTCCTGGCGGCGCCGCCCCCGAGGGGACGTCCGCGTGGCACCCGACCGGCGCTGACCCTGTGCGGCCAACCGAAACTCCTCCTGCGCCACGGTCCCCGACCGTGACACGCACGTCGTGCGTCGACTCGCGGCCCGCTGCTGCGGACCCGACACTGCGAAAAAACTGCCGGCGGACTTCCTCGCTGGGGCGGTGGGGTGCCCGGGGGGTGCTCGCCGTGTGTCCCGACGCCAGGCGTCAGGCTCCGCGTCCAGAGTAGCCCGCGGGAGCGCAACGCGCTGCACCTGGGTCGGATCGGCGGCGCGCGCCCGTAATCGCGTGGATGGTCGACGGCGCGCAGCCTGCGTTGCCACCGGAGGTCTACCGGGTATATACATACTCGGTATAGCGCCGTTTCACGGGGGACGGCCACTGCCGGAAGGCGCCGCCGATGTCGGTCAAGCACTCCCTTCTCGCCCTGCTCGAGCAGGGGCCGATGTACGGCTACCAGCTCCGCGCTGAGTTCGAGCGACGCACCGGATCGACGTGGCCGCTCAACGTCGGGCAGGTCTACACGACGCTGACCCGGCTCGAGCGGGACGGCCTGGTGGAGGATGCGGGCACCGACGAGGAGGGTCACGTCGTCTACCGGCTCACCGCCGCAGGGCGGGACGAGGTCGCCGCGTGGTTCACCACACCCGTCGCCCGCAGCCAGCCACCGCGTGACGAGCTGGCGATCAAGCTCGCGCTGGCCGTCACCGTGCCCGGCGTCGACGTCGCCGCGGTGATCCAGCAGCAGCGCAGCGCGACCATGGGCGCCCTCCAGGACTACGCCCGCCTCAAGCGGCAGGGGGCCGACGCCGACCTGGCCTGGGGGCTCGTGCTCGACTCGTTGGTCTTCTCGGCCGAGGCGGAGATCCGCTGGCTCGACCACTGCGAGGCACGGCTGCGCAGAGCCGCCTACGAGCGCGCCGACGCGGCGGAGACCGGCGCGGCCGACAACCCGACAAGCGCCCCGACAAGC
>JAPSKJ010000113.1:0-3632 GCA_031177735.1 Nocardioides sp. | reverse complement strand
CCCGACAAGCGCCCCGACAAGCACCCCGACCGGCACGACAGGAGCCCGCAAGTGAGCAGTCCCGTGAGCAGCCCGGTCGACGCCCAGTCGGCCCACTCCATCGACCGCGCGGAGCGCCGCTGGCTCGAGCAGGCCCGCGACCGGCTCCGCCGGCCCCGCGCCCTCCAGCCGCGCGAGGCTCGTCCGGCAACGGAGCGCGAGCAGTGAGCGGCGTACTCGTCCTGGAGGGGGTCAACCGCGTCCACGGCAGCGGTGACCTGGCTGTGCATGCGCTGCGTGAGGTCTCCCTGAGCGTGTACGCCGGCGAGCTGGTCGCCGTGATGGGTCCGTCGGGATCGGGCAAGTCGACGCTGCTGACGTTGGCGGGCGGACTCGACCAACCCACCAGTGGGCGGGTGCTCGTCGAGGGCACCGACCTCGGGGCTGTGGGCAACGAGGGTCGGGCGCGGCTGCGGCGCACCTCGATCGGTTACGTCTTCCAGGACTTCAACCTGATCCCCGCACTGACCGCGCTGGAGAACGTCGCGCTGCCGCTCGAGCTCGACGGCACGAAGGGCGCTGCTGCCCGGGCGGCCGCGCAGCGTGCGCTCGACGAGGTGGGGATCGGCACACTCGGCGGGCGGTTCCCCGACGAGATGTCGGGTGGGCAGCAGCAGCGCGTCGCGATCGCCCGCGCGGTGGTGGGGGAGCGACGGCTGATCCTGGCCGACGAGCCGACCGGCGCGCTCGACACCGAGACCGGCGAGGGGATCCTCCGGCTGCTCCGCTCACGCTGCGACGCGGGCGCCGCCGGCGTGCTGGTCACCCACGAGCCGCGGCACGCCGCGTGGGCCGACCGCGTCGTCTTCCTGCGCGACGGAGTCGTGGTCGACGAGTCCGGCACCACGCCGGTCGACGCCCTGCTGGACGGGCAGGCGGTGCAGTGAGCCGCTGGCTCACCGGGTGGCGGTTGGCGCTGCGGCTCGCGCGCCGCGAGGCGCTCAAGGCGCGGGGCCGCACGGCCCTGGTGCTGGTCATGATCGCGCTGCCCGTGCTCGGCGTCGTGGCGGCCGGCGTGCTCTACAAGACCTCCTCGGTCGACCTGGTCGAGGGGCTCGACCGCCGGATCGGCACCGAGGCCGCGGCGCTGGTCTATCCCGCGAACGGCGGGGGACGGGTCGTCCAGGGCACCGACCCTACGGTGACCGGCTACGCCGAGGGTGATCCCGAGGCCGGGGAGCGCCCGAGCCTGGACGCGGTCCTCGACGTGCTCGGCGACCGGCCGGCCACGCCGATGCGCGAGGGCTACGTCGCCGTGGCCACCGACGCCGGCCAGGTCGACGCCCAGGTCACCGAGGTCGACCCGGCAGCGTCTTTGGCCGACGGACTGTTCCGGCTCACCGACGGGCGCCTGCCGAGCGGCCCCGGCGAGGTGGCGGTCAACGTCGACCTCGCCGAGCGCGGGCCGGGGCTGGGCGAGCAGCTCGTCGTGCCCGCCGGGCGGGGCATCAGCGAGGAGCGGACCGCCCAGGTCGTGGGGATCATCGAGTCGGCGGCCTACCGGTCCTCGCCCGTGGCGCTCGCCACCGGCGGACTGGTCGACCCCGACCGCGCCGCGATCGACGGCTGGCTCGTCGGCGGCGGGCCGGTGGAGTGGGAGCAGGTGGTCGCGCTCAACGGACTGGGTGCGTTCGCGTTGTCCCGCGCCGTGGTGGAGCAGCCGCCGGCCGCAGCCGAGGAGGCGGCCGACGACCAGACGGGCGCCGACGGCACCTTCGTCACCGGGCTCGTGCTGGTCATCACCATGGTGCTGATCGAGGTCGTGCTGCTGGCCGGGCCGGCCTTCGCGGTGGGTGCACGCCGCCAGTCGCGCGCGCTCGCGCTGATCGCCGCCTCCGGAGGGACGCCGGCGCAGGCGCGCCGCGTGGTGCTGGCCTCGGGCGTGGTGCTCGGGTCGGCGGCGGCCGTGCTCGGCGTGGCCACCGGCGTAGTGCTGGCCTGGGTGCTTCAGCCGGTGGCGCAGCGGTTCACGGCGCAGTGGCTCGGGCCGTTCGAGGTGCCGTGGCTGATCGTCCTCGGAGTGGCCGCGTTCGGCGTGCTCAGCGCGCTGCTCGCCGCCGTCGTGCCGGCCTGGATCGCCTCGCGGCAGGACGTCGTCGCGGTGCTGGCCGGGCGGCGGGGAGACCGTGCCCCGTCGTTGCGGTCACCGCTGCTGGGTCTGGTGCTGGTCGGGCTGGGGGTCGCCGGTGCGGCGATCGGCGCGACGATGGGCGCCGGCGGCGAGGTGCCGATCGCGTTCTCCGCGGTGCTCTCGGTCCTGGGCATGGTGCTGCTGGTGCCGGTCGTGGTCGCCGTGCTGGCCCGGGCCGGCCGGCGGCTCCCGTTCGGCTTGCGCTTCGCGCTGCGCGACGCGGCCCGGCACCGCACCCGCACCGCGCCGGCGGTCGCGGCCGTCGCGGCGACGGTGGCCGGCGTGGTCGCGCTCGGCATCGCCACGAGCAGCGACGAGCGCCAGTCCGAGGAGACCTACACCACCACGCTGCCGATGGGGCAGGCCGCGATCACCGCGGACCCGGGGTCCTCGTGGTCGGTGATCGAGGAGTCGGTGCACCGCTACGTCCCCGACGCCGACGTCCTCCTCGTCGAGGGCGTCTCGTACGGCGGCATCAGCTCCTCGGTGTCCACCGACGTCTCCTTCGCCGCCGAGGGCAACGACTACCTGGGCCCGCCGATGGCGGGCGGCTGGATCAACGGGTCCGTGCTCGCCGCTCGCGACGGGACGCTCCCCGAGCTCGTCGCCGAGGTGGACGGCGTCGACGTCGCCACCGCCGAGCAGGTCCTCGGGCAGGGCGGCGCGGTGGTGTTCACCAGCGGCGAGTCGGGCACGACCACGATCGACCTGCGGATCTCCACCTGGGACTACGACACCGGCGAGAGCGTCGCGGAGCGAACCCATGAGGTCGCGGCCTACCTGGTGCCGGTGGACGGCTCCGTCACCGTCCCGGTGGTCGGGGTGGTCGCCGGGCCCACCCTCGAGGCAGCTGGGGTGCCCGTCGAGCCGGTCGGGATGCTGATCAGGAGCGAGATCTCCGAGCAGGCGCAGGAGCGACTCGAGGAAGCGCTCGCCGTCCTCGACCCCGGTCCGTCGCTCTACGTCGAGCGCGGCTACCAGCCCGACGACGAGACGGTGATCATCCAGCTGATCCTCGCCGGCCTCGGGGCGGTGCTCATGCTGGGCGGGACCCTGACGGCGACGTTCCTGGCGCTCTCCGACGCCCGGCCCGACCTGGCGACCCTGGCAGCGATCGGGGCCGCACCGCGCGCGCGGCGCGCGGTGGCGGCGGCGTACGCCCTCTCCATCGCGGTCGTGGGTGCCGTGCTGGGCGTGGTGGTCGGGATGGTCCCGGGCATCGCGGTCGCCTTCCCGCTGACGCGGACGACCGGTGACGTGGTGACCTGCAGCGGTAGTGGCACGTGCACCTCGCTCGAGGGTGGCGTGGTCGGGCCGTTCATCGACGTCCCATGGCTGATGATCCTCGGGCTGGTGGTGGCGCTGCCGCTGCTGGTGTCGGCGATCGTCGCCCTGTGCACGCGCTCGCGGCTGCCGATGGTGGCCCGGCTGGGCTGAGGCCGGCCCCGCGCCGCGGAGCCGA
>JAPSKJ010000112.1 GCA_031177735.1 Nocardioides sp. | reverse complement strand
ACCGTGCTGCCCGTCTCGTAGCCGGCGTCGACCCGCACGGTGACACCCGTGGACCGGACGTCGGTCGCGTCCGGGAAGTCGAAGGCGGTCAGCACCCCGGACTGCGGCTGGTAGTCGGCCGCCGGATCCTCGGCGTAGAGCCGCACCTCCATCGCGTGACCCTGCGGCGGGTCGAACCACCCCATGAACCAGTCTGACTCGGCCACCCTCAGCTGCAGCTCGACCAGGTCGACGCCGTGGACCAGCTCGGTGACGGGGTGCTCCACCTGGAGCCGGGTGTTCATCTCCAGGAACCAGAACCGCTCGCTGGCCGGGTCGTAGAGGAACTCGACGGTGCCGGCACCGCGGTAGTCGATCGCCTCCGCGGCCGCCCGGGCCGCCGCGTGCATCGACTCGCGCACCGATTCGGGCAGGCCGGGGGCCGGCGCCTCCTCGACGACCTTCTGATGCCGCCGCTGGAGGGAGCAGTCACGGTCGCCGACGACGACGCTGCTGACCACCTGGACCTCGACGTGGCGGCCGTTCTCGACGTACGGCTCGATGAACACGGTGCCGTCGCCGAAGGCCGAGGCGGCCTCCGCCTTCGCGGCGGCGATCTCGTCCTCGAGCACGTCCAGCGACCGCACGATCCGCATGCCGCGGCCGCCGCCTCCGGCGGAGGCCTTCACCAGCAGCGGGAGGTCGGCCTCGGTCGGGGTCGGCGGCGCCTCGAGCACGGGTACGCCGGCCGCGGCCATGATCCGCTTGGCCTCGATCTTGGAGCCCATCTTCTCGATGGAGTCCGGGCTGGGGCCGACCCAGACCAGCCCGGCCTCGATCACCGCGCGGGCGAAGTCGGGGTTCTCCGACAAGAACCCGTAGCCCGGGTGGATGGCGTCGGCGCCGGCTCGCCGGGCCGCCTCGATGACGAGGTCGGCGCGCAGGTAGGTCTGGGCGGGGGTGCTGCCGGGAAGCCGGACCGCGAGGTCGGCCTCGCGGACGAACGGCAGCCCGGCGTCGGCATCGGAGTGGACGGCCACGCATCCGATGCCGAGCCGACGGCAGGTGCGGAAGACGCGGGAGGCGATCTCGCCACGGTTGGCGACCAGGAGCCTCTCGATCATCGCGCACCAACCCTGTGGTTCCGGGGTCCCCGCGGCGCTGTTCGCGGGGGGGCGAGGCGGAGGAGCGACGAACGTCGTGCGGTGGAGGTCATGGCCGGAACACCCCGAACCGGTCGGTGCCGGCGAACGGCCGGTTGGCGATCACGGAGAGGCAGATGCCCAGCACGGTCCGGGTGTCGCGCGGATCGATGACGCCGTCGTCGTACACCATCCCGGACAGCACGTAGGGCAGGCTCTGCTCCTCCACCATCTGCTCGACGAAGGACCGCATGCCGGCGTCGGCCTCCTCGTCGAAGGGCTTGCCCTTCGCCTCAGCGGAGGCGCGGGAGACGATCGAGAGCACGCCGGCGAGCTGGGCGGGGCCCATCACCGCGGACTTGGCCGAGGGCCAGGAGAAGAGGAAGCGCGGGTCGAAGGCGCGGCCGTTCATGCCGTAGTTGCCCGCGCCGTAGGAGGCTCCCATGATCACCGACAGGTGCGGGACGGTGGAGTTGGAGACCGCGTTGATCATCATCGCGCCGTGCTTGATGATGCCGCCCTGCTCGTAGTCCTTGCCGACCATGTAGCCGGTCGTGTTGTGGAGGAACAGCAGGGGCGTGTCGGTCTGGTTGGCCAGCTGGATGAACTGGGTGGCCTTCTGGGCCTCCTGCGAGAACAGCACACCCTGGGCGTTGGCGAGGATCCCGATCGGGTGGCCGTGCAGCCGCGCCCAGCCGGTGACCAGCGAGGGGCCGTAGAGCGGCTTGAACTCGTCGAAGGCCACGCCGTTGCCCGCCGATACACCGTCGCAGATCCGGCGGATCACCTGGCGCGGGTCGAACGGCTCCTTGAGGTCGGCCGGGATCAGGTCGAGCAGCTCGTCGGGGTCGGCCTCCGGCTCGGCGTAGTCCTGCGCGGGCTGGGCCCCCGTCTTGCGCCAGTTGAGCCGGGCCACGATCCGGCGGCCGATCCGGATCGCGTCGACCTCGTCCTCGGCGAGGTAGTCGGCCAGGCCGGAGACGCGTGCGTGCATCTCGGCGCCGCCGAGCGACTCGTCATCGGCCTCCTCCCCGGTCGCCATCCTCACCAGTGGCGGACCACCCAGGAACACCTTCGCCTGGTCGCGGACCATCACGGTGTAGTCGCTCATCCCGGGGATGTAGGCGCCGCCGGCGGTGGAGTTGCCGAAGACCAGCGCGATGGTCGGCTCCTTGCGGGCGCTGGCCCGGGTCAGGTCGCGGAACATCTTGCCGCCGGGGATGAAGATCTCCTTCTGGGTCGGGAGGTCGGCGCCGCCGGACTCCACCAGCGAGATGGTGGGCAGGCCGTTCTCCTCGGCGATCTGGCTGGCTCGGAAGGCCTTCTTCAGCGTCCACGGGTTGCTCGCGCCGCCCTTGACGGTGGGGTCGTTGGCGGTGATCAGGCATTCGACGCCCTCCACCACACCGATGCCGGTGACCAGGGAGGCGCCGACGGTGAAGTCGGAGCCCCAGCCGGCCAGCGGCGAGAGCTCGAGGAAGGCGCTGCCCTCGTCGACCAGCAGCTCGATCCGCTCCCGGGCGGTCAGCTTGCCGCGGTCGCGGTGGCGGGCGACGTACTTCTCCCCGCCGCCGGCGATGGCCTTGGCGTGCTCCTCCTCGAGGGCGGCGAGCTTGTCCAGCATCGCCGCCCGGTTGGGCGAGAGCTCCTCGGTCGGCGCGCTCATGCGGTGTAGCCCAGCAGCTTGGCGGCCAGGTCGGTCATCACCTCGGTCGCTCCTCCTCCGATCGGCAGGATCCGGACGTCGCGGTAGTGCATCTCCACCTCTGTCCCGTGCATGTAGCCGGTGCCGCCGTGCAGCTGGACGGCCTGGTCGCAGACGTACGTCGCCGCCTCGACCGCCGTCTGCTTGGCCAGGGCTGCCTCGGCGATGGTCTGTGCGGTGACGCCGGCGTCGACGTAGCGGCCCGCGACCGCGAGCGTGTAGGTCCGGGCGACCTCGACCTGCCGGTGCATCTCCACCAGCTTGTGCTGGACGACCTGGCGGCGGATCAGCGGCGCACCGAAGGTGGTGCGCCGGCGGCAGTGGTCGGCGCTGAGCGCGAGGCAGCGTGCGGCGGTCGCGTAGGCGTGCACGGCCAGGCTGATCCGCTCGGTGACGAACTGCTCGGCGATGTAGCCGAAGCCGGCGTCCTCCTCGCCGACCAGATTTCCCGCCGGCACGCGGACGTCGACGAAGGACAGCTCCGCGGTGTCGGAGCAGTGCCAGCCCATCTTCGACAGCTGGCGGGTGACGGTGAAGCCGGGCGTGCCCTTGTCGACCACCAGCAGGCTGATCCCGCCCGCACCCGGACCGCCGGTGCGCACGGCGGTCGTCACGAAGTCGGCCCGGACGCCGGAGGTGATGAAGGTCTTGGACCCGTTGACGACGAACTCGTCACCGTCGCGGACCGCCGTGGTGCGCAGGTGCGCCACGTCGGAGCCGCCGTCGGGTTCGGTGATCGCGAGGCTGCCGATCCGCTCCCCGGCCAGGGTGGGGCGGACGTAGCGGTCGACCAGGTCGGGCGAGCCGTGGGCCACCAGGTGCGGGATCGCGATGCCGTGGGTGAACAGGCCGGCCAGCACGCCTCCGGAGGCGCCCGCCGAGAGCAGGCCCTCCTGCACGGCGATGACGTCGCGCAGGTCACCGCCCTCACCGCCCACCTCCTCGGGGAAGCCGACGCCGAGCAGGCCCTGCTTCGCCGCCGCCAGGTGCAGCTCACGGGGCAACTGCCGGTCGGCCTCCCACTGCGCCAGGTGCGGCGCGATCTCGCGGCGGGCGAACTCCGCACCCAGTCGGAGCAGCTCGTCGCGGTGGTCGGTCAGGGTCTCGGTCATCGCGGCGTCCTCACAGCAGGTCCTGCTGGATGTGCACATAGCGCGAGCGCAACCACTCGCCGAGCCCCTTGGCCTGCGGGTCGAAGCGCGTCGAGGCGGCCACACCGGCGCCGAGCAGCCCGCGGATGACCACGTTGACGCCGCCAAGGTTGGGCAGCGCGTAGACGTCCACCTCGAGGTCGCGCGCTTCGGGCACCAGCTCCCGGATCTTCTTGGGCGTGATCAGCTTGGTCAGCCAGGTCACCCGGGCGGCGTACCGCTCGTCGGCGTCGCCCTCGTGGCGCACCCACAGCCCGATGTTGGCGTCGCCGCCCTTGTCACCGGACCGCGCGTGGACGAACGTCCCGAGCGGCGCGCGGCGGTTGAGCGAGTCGGCCGGCGCCGGATAGGGCGAGGGCCGCAGGCCGTGGCGCGCATCGACCTCGGAGTACGCCGGCGGGTCGGCGACCACCTCACGCCGACCGTCGTGGTGGACCACCGTGTGGGTGAGGGCCGAGCGGTCGACGTACTCCGGGCGGTAGACGCCGAACGGGGCCGGCCGACCGGGTGGTGCGGTGACGAAGAAGCCGGGGTAGGAGGCCAGTGCCAGCTCGACCGCGGGGGCGGTGAACGCCTTGCCGACCTTGTCGGCGTCGCGGTCGAGCCCGGTGCACCGCAGCAGCACCGTGGCGCCCTCCTCGGTGTCGGCGTCGGGCGGCGGAAGGGTGAGCGGGCTCCACGCGACGGTCTCGGCGACCAGGTGCGGCTCGAGCTGGGCCTGCAGCCAGGCGGCCTTCTCCTCGACGTCGAGCCCGGTGAGGCCGAACTCCACGCTGTTGCGGTAGCCGCCCAGCTCGTTGACCGCGACCTTGAGCCGCTCGGGCGGTGCCTGGCCGGTGACACCCGAGATGAGGACGCGGTCGGGGCCCTCCGGGGTCAGCGTCACGGAGTCGAGGTGCGTGGTGACGTCGGGGTTGAGGTAGCGGGTGGACTGGATCTCGTAGACGAGCTGAGCGGTCACGGTGTCGACCGTGACCGCGCCGCCGGTGCCCCCGTGCTTGGTGATCACCGAGCTGCCGTCGGCCCGGATCTCGGCGAGCGGGAAGCCGAGCGGCCGGGTGGTGTCGATCTGGAGGAAGCCGGAGAAGTTGCCGCCGGTGGCCTGGGTGCCGCACTCGAGCACGTGGCCGGCGACGACCGCACCGGCGAGGCGGTCGTGGTCGCCTGCGTCCCAACCGAAGTGGGCGATCGCCGGCCCCACCACCAGGGAGGCGTCGGTGACCCGGCCGGTGACGACGACGTCGGCGCCCCCGCGCAATGCCGCGGCGATCCCGAACGCACCGAGGTAGGCGTTGGCCGTGAGCGCGCCGGGGAAGAGCCCCTGACCTCGGAGGTCGTCCCCCTCGACGTGGGCGATCCTGGCCTCCGGGCTGATCTCCCGCAGCCTCGCCGCCAGCCCGGCGGGGTTGAGACCCCCGGCGTTGCTGACGATCTTCACGCCGTGATCGAGGGCGAGCCCGAGGCAGTCCTCGGCCTGGCGCAGGAACGTCCTGGCGTAGCCCGCCTCCGGGTCCTTGAGGGTGTCCTTGCCGAGGATCAGCATGGTCAGCTCGGCGAGGTAGTCACCGGTCAGCACATCCAGGGCACCGCCTTCGAGCATCTCCCGCATGGCGGAGAGGCGGTCGCCGTAGAAGCCGGAGCAGTTGCCGACCCGCAGCACGTCAACCACGCTTCGACCTCCCGGTTCCGGGCGGGCCGGCGAAGGCCTGCGCGATGCTCAGCCAGTACGCCGCGTCCTGGCCCTCGGCCACCAGGTCGGCGTCGTCGCGGTGGATGCGCTGGGTGACGAGCCGGGCGAAGTCCCACGCCGAGCCGCTGACCCGCTGGGCGGCGTCGACCGGGCCGGCGGTGAACAGCGCACCGCTCGGCAGGGTCAGCTCGACCCGGAAGTCCTCGGCCGGTGGCTCCGCGGAGTGGACCGAATAGGCGAAGTCGCGGGTGCGCACACCGAGGTGGCACACGTGCCGGACCCGATCGGTCCGCTCTGCGGTCACGCCCAGCGCGTCGTGCACGTCGAGGGAGTGTGCCCACGTCTCCATCAGCCGCGCGGTGGCCATCGAGGCCGGTGACATCGCCGGCCCGAACCAGGGCAGCCTGCCCTCGTGGTGACGCAGCACCTCGGCCAGCCGCGTCCGGGCGGTGTCCCAACGGGCCAGCACCCGGACCGGGGGCTCGGCGGCGCCGGCGAGGGCCGCCTTGTCGACGAACCCGGTGGGGTCGTCGATCGCGTCGAGGACGATCTCGTCCCAGCGCTCCTTGTCGGTCGCGGCGAGGACGGCCGCCTCGTCGGTCCAGGCCAGGTGGGCGATCTGCGCGGCGACGTCCCAACCGTCGGCGGGGGTCGGCATGCGCCACCCGTCATCGTCGAGCGGGGTGACCGCCGCGCGCAGCTGATCGCCCTCGGCCCGCAGGTCGGCGAGCAGCTCGTCCAGGACGCTCATGGCATCTCCCTCTCGAGCACCTCGGCCCACCGGTCGAGGATCCGCGCCCGGCGCTTGGCGTCGTCGCTGATGGTGTTGGCCAGGCCGAGGCCGCGGACCAGGTCGAGCGTGGCCTGGATCAGCTCGCGCACACCGGGCCGCGTCTCGTCGGCGTCGAGCAGCCGCACGGTGAGCCGGTGCGTCTGCCGGCCCATCCGCTGCTCCAGCGGCGCGACCTTGGCGAGCAGGTCGGGGTCGGACCGAGCCGCGGTCCACAGCTCCAGCGCGGCGATGAACACCGGCGAGGTGAAGTGGTCGGCGAGCATCTGCAGCACCGCCCGGGTCCGCCGCTTGCCGGTCGGCA